>JBGSKP010000389.1:0-4244 GCA_041741175.1 Thiocapsa sp.
ATCCACCGGACCCCTGCATGGCGTGCCGATCGCGGTCAAGGATCTGTGCTGGACTGCCGGCATACAGACCGCGGCCGGCACCATGGTCCATCGCGACTTCGTTCCCCCCGTGGATGGCACTGTGGTGCGCCGCTTGCGCGAGGCCGGCGCGGTGCTGCTCGGCAAGCTGCAGATGACCGAGGGCGCGTTCAGCGCTCACCATCCCGACATCGTTGCTCCGCTAAATCCCTGGAATGCGCAAACGTGGACGGGGGTTTCGTCCAGCGGCTCGGGCGTGGCCGTTGCCGCCGGCTTGTGTCATGGTGCGATCGGCACCGACACCGGCGGTTCGATCCGATTCCCGTCGGTGGCCAACGGCGTGACCGGACTGAAGCCCACCTGGGGCCGGGTTTCGCGCCATGGAGCCTTCGAACTCGCGGCCTCGATGGACCACCTCGGGCCGATCTGCCGCAGCGCTGCCGACTGTGGGCTGATCCTTGGCGCGATTGCAGGTGCCGATCCTGACGATCCCACCGCCCTGCAGGCCCCGGTGCCCGACTATCTCGTCGGTGACGTGCAGCGCCTCGATGGCCTGCGCATCGGCATCGACGAGGCTTACATCTCGCGGGCCGAACTGGCGCGCGAGCTGCTGAAGCAGACGCAACTGCCGCTGGCGGACATCGCCGCGACACTCGGATTCGCCGACTCGACTGCATTGGTGCGCGCCTTCCGCGGCTGGACGGGGATCACGCCCGGTCGCTGGCGCGCGCAACCGTAGCGAAGAGGCGTCGAACGCGCTCGGGACGCTTTCAGAAGGCGCACACGTGCTTGCGTCCGAGTCGCCGACGCCCAGACTCCGAACCTCACGAGCGTGAGTTCATTGGTGTGGTCTGGCTGCTTGGCGGTCGGCGGCGATGAAATTGGCCAGCCGAGAAGCCGCCGGTGGTCAATGGCAGCAGATGGCCGGCACTACCAGTTCGCGGTTAGCGCCGACAGCAGCCATTCGATCCGGCGCGGACTGAACGGCCGGTCTTCGAGTCGTCGAGCTCAACATATCGACCCACTGCTGCCTGTCGGCTCCTCGAATTGGTGACCGCAAAGCCGACGTAGATTGTCCTGCCGCGTATGCCTGCTCGGCGAAGCCGCTTACCCGACGGACACCCTGCACTTTCGACACGACCGGGCCGTTGCTGCGACGATGTGATTGAATTTGCCGAGCGCGGTGGATGCGGGAGTTGACCATGCGAATCGGATGGCGTTGGCTGTTGCTGGTGGTGCTGGGTGCGGCGACGATGGGATCGGCCCTGGCTCGGGCCCGGGCGCGTAGGGCGTTATCGGGAGACGAGGCCACGGCCTACAGTGACGAACTCGAGCGAATGCAGGATGCCTGAAGGCGGACGTGACCGTCGCCGAGGACGGAAGCATCACGCTGACGTCTGGCGTTGCGAGCCGCGGGACCATGCCCAACCACTCAACGATCTCCGCCGTGAACGCAGCCATTGAGGCGGCGGCACGACAGCTCGCCAAAGAGCAGGCGCCGCGGCGGATCAACGTCGTAGCTCCAGGCGTGACGGCGACGACGACCTACGACGCCATGCCGCCGGAGGCAAAAGCGCAATTCGTGGCACGAATGACGTCCGTCATCCCGCTTAAGCGGATCGCCACGGCCGAGGAGATCGCACTCTCGTACATCTTCTCTATGCAGTGCACTTACCTCACCGGCACGGTTCTGGACGCCAGCGGCGGCCAGCTCGTCGCCTAAGCGCGAAGGACAAATGATGAAGACGGCTTCCGGCGACAAGCTCATCCTCGGGACGATCCACACGGGACTCACCGTTTCATCGCTCGACACCGCCATCCAGTTCTGGTGCGGGACCATGGGGTTTGACCTCGACGTCAGGAAGACGCTCGGCGGTGGCAACGCCATCGAGAACATCGTTGGCGTCCCAGGCGCCGACATTGAGATCGCTGTGATCAGCTTGCCAGGTGGCCACAAGATCGAGCTGCTCGAGTACCG
This sequence comes from Thiocapsa sp., assembly GCA_041741175.1. GTDB lineage: Bacteria > Pseudomonadota > Gammaproteobacteria > Chromatiales > Chromatiaceae > Thiocapsa. Next base: position 1,997 of record JBGSKP010000389.1, read on the forward strand.
CGGACCGGCAGACCGTCAGGTCATGAAGCCGCGTTCCTGCGACGTCGGGTCCGCGCACATGACGTTCTCGGTGTCCGACCTCGACCAGGCACTGGAGCGCGTCGAGGCCGCCGACTGGATGCGGGTCGGTGCTCCCCAAACCAATCCGACGGGATCGCGGATCGCTTACGTCCGCGGCCCGGAGGGTCACACCATCGAATTCATGCAACCGGCGCCGGCCGCCTCAAAGGCCGCCTGATCTCGACACCCCAACAGGAGACAAGATGATCACCGCCCGACGCCAGATGCTGCAGACCACGGCAGCGGCGACCTTTCTCAGCACGATCGGTCAGCGTGCATACGCTCAGGCGGCGCTCGAGACGACCCGGATCATCAACGGCTTCGCCGCGGGTGGCACCTCGGATGCGATCTGCCGTCGCGTGGCGGCCAAGCTCTCCCCGTCGTTCGCGACAACTGCGCTGGTGAAGAACCGATCGGTAGCGAGTGGCCAGTTGGCGGTGACCAACGTCAAGACTCAACCCGCCGATGGCTCAGCCATCCTGCAGACGCCAACGACTCGCACGATGGGCGCGACTGCCACAGCTGGAACGCCAAGGACCTTCGGAAGCAGACTCCGCGCGGTGTGAAGAAGATGCAGGCGGGCCAGAAGGAAGGCAAGACCGACAGCGCTTGGCCAGGCACAATTGTTTCGTCGGCACATGCTTGTTCATTCAGCCTCCTGCAACTGGCACTTGGATCGCAGCCCGTTTCAGTCTAGAAGACCATTGTCGCCACAACGCCGTGGTGGTTATCCATTTAGCGCACGCTCACACTGGCGTCACCTTCACGCGAGCCGGAGCACGACAGCGCCCGAGGCGACGCCGCCGCTGCGCCAGCGCGGGGATTCTCATAACCCGCAACGATCTCCGCTCAACTCCAGAAGGGGTGCCGACGTGACACGGACTCAAAAGCAAAAGATGCTCGCAGGCGATCTGTACACCGCCTCTGATGTGGAGATCCAAGCGGATCAAGTTGCTGCCCGTGACTGGATGGAGCGTTACAACGGTGCGGTCGGCATGTCTGGCGCGCAGCGGCATCAGCTACTGGCCGAGCGGCTACGCGCGGTGGGGATGGATGTGGCAATCCGTCCTCCCTTCTACTGCGACTACGGGTACAACATCACCGTTGGCAATGGCGTGTTCATGAACTTCAACTGCGTCATCCTCGACGTGGTGGAAGTCACCATTGGCGACCAAACCCAGATCGGACCGGGCGTCCAGATACTCACCGCCGACCATCCACGCGATCCCAAGGAGCGCGCGCAGGGGCTCGAGTTTGGTCGCCCCATTCACATCGGCCGAAACGTATGGATCGGCGGCGGAGCCCTCCTCATGCCGGGCGTGACTGTGGGCGACAACGCGCTCATCGGCGCCGGCAGCGTCGTAACGCGGGATGTCCCGCCAAATGCTACTGTGATGGGGAATCCGGCGCGCCAGCGAGCAGGCTGACGGCATTCCATGTTGGTGTGGAACATTCTTCCAACCGACAGCGGTCCGTTTGCATGCGCGACTGGCGAAAAATCGTGTCCGGGACTCAGCACGCTGTTGGTCTAGGCACGCTATATCTGAAGAAGGGGCTGCCATCCAGGGCGATTCTGATGGCGCCAACGCATGCGGTAGGCGAGAGCTGATTTGAGAGCCAGGAAGCCGACATCCGTCAGCGGCAGGAACTGGCCGGGACTCACTGTTGGCGGACGTCGGCTGTACGGCGATCCGATGCGACCGGCAGGTTCAAGGCAAGGAGATTCGATCAGCGAACACCTGCAGGCCGCCACCCATAGCTGAAGTTCAAGAGGTCCAGTCCAATGCCGCGAAGCGGTCATTCAGCATGGCTGATCCTTTGCGGAATCAGCTTGAGTGGCAGCAGTTCCCGTGCCCGTCTACTGCGGCTGCAAGCGCTGCAGCAGGTCCAGGGTGGGATAGCCGTCGGCAGGCAATCCGACACTGCGTTGATAGCCTCGGATTGCGCCGCGCGTGGTCGGCCCCATCACGCCGTCAGGTGCGCCGCTGTCGAAGCCGCGCTGGTTCAAGGCCGTTTGCAACGCCGTCAATTGCTGGCGCGAGAGCGCGACCAGATCACGCGGCCATGGCGCCTGCACACCGGGGCCGGCGGCCAGTCGTTGCGCAAGAAGGCCGACTGCCAACGCGTAGCTGGTCGACTTGTTGTAACGAAGGATGACCTGGAAGTTCGGTCCCACCAGAAAGGCGGG
>JBGSKP010000390.1:0-4099 GCA_041741175.1 Thiocapsa sp.
GTAGAACGCCGTGCGCGAATCGAGGGTCCTGGCGCCGGTCGGCGGCAAGGGTTTGAATTCGCCGTCCTCGTAGGCCGGCGGCGGCGTCTCGAAGAAGGCGCCGCCTTCCCAGAGCATGTTGCCCCACATCGAACCCTCGTAATAGGCCCAGTCCGGATGGGCGCCGTAGGGGCGCCAGTTCAGCACCCGCCCGGCCGCCTGGCCGACCGCGGCGGCGTCGGCGAGGATCTTCTTCATCCGCTCGTCAGGCGCGAATTCCTTGCCCTTGACGATGCCGATGGCGGCGAGTTGCCCGGAGAGCTCCACGTCGTAGCTAGTGGCGGGCTCCGCCTGGACGTTCTCGTTGATCCACTCATAGAACCCGAAATCGCTGGGCGGGATGGTGTTGAACGACAGGTTGCTCGCCTCGACGAACTTGGTCTCGGGGATCTTCGGATCTTCCCCGAGGCGGACCGCGCCGGTCAGCGCTTCGGCGATGCTCGTTCCGTAACCGCCCGGCGTAAAAGGGTAAATCTTCATGCTCGCCTTGACGTTCTCGACCGCCGGCTTGGGATCGTTATCGACCAGATAGGCACGCGAGGCGTAAAGAACCCGGTTCGTCTTGGAATGGGCAACGAAGTATCCACCCTCGGGCAGCGGCCCGTCGTAGTCGGGACCGACGATCAGATACTTGCCGCCACGGCCGCGATCCGGTCCCGGGCCGCCGACGTCGATGATCCACGAGAACCACATGTCGTTGATGGTGCCGACGCCGTCAGACGGCTGCTCGATGACCATCGGCCCTTTCGAGAGGTCGATCACGGAGAGGTAATAGACGGTGTCGGCGTTTCCGGTCAGGAACAGCGATGTCGAATCCAGCAGCTCAGACGTGATGACGACGTCGTTGTAGTCCGCGCCGATGCTTTGAAAGCCCTTATGGAACCCCAGCGCGGACGCCCCGCGGAAGCTGTTGTTGTAGACGTTGAGCGCGCGGGTGAAGTCGAGCGCATCGAAGACCTTCTGCGCGGTATCGGCGCTTGGAGCGCCGTCCTTGAACTCCAAGGCTCCGATCGAGGTCTCGACGCTGTCGGGTGCGCCAAGCGATTCAATCGTCTCTTTCGACACCTCGGCCTGTGTTGTCGCGGCCAGCGACATGGCCAGCACAAATCCGCAGGTCATGGGAATTCGGGGCATGGAGTGTTTCCTGTCGTCGTGTTGGGTCATATCGGTTGCTTTCATTGGCCACGCGCCACGGGCGGCCCCGGGAACGTCCAGGTGCCGTCGACGATGGATTGTTCCGGTTCATACATGCGAACCGCGTAGTTCCAGCCGCCCATGATGGGCAGGCAGTTCTCCACCCCATCGCCGCACCCGCCGAAGCGGATGGTATAGGATCCGTCGCTGTTCGGTTTCGCGGTCAGGTTGTTCAGGCTATAGGCATTGCGCGCGTTCTTTTGAAAATAGCCCTTGGCGTTGTACAGACTGATTGACCAGAAGCCCTTGACCGGTACGTCCTTGACGGTCAATTCATAGTCTCCCACCGGCAGATCCGGCTGAACATTCACGTAGACGGCGTCCTGATCAGGCAATCCGCCCCAGGCCGAGGCCGTGCCGATCATGAAATGCACCGGATCGACCTCGTCTTTCGAGCCGAAGGTATGAATGTAGCGTTTCAGGCCCTTCGCGAGATCGAGAATGGGTTCGAGTGTCGCCTCGTAGCTCGCCTGGTCATAATCGGGCATCGAGAAGGCCGTGTCGGACCCGGCGGCGATTTCGATCTCGTCTTGCAACGCATGCGCCGCGGCAAGGTCGGCCTCATCCTCGGGGTCTGCAAGGGTCCGGATGACCAGTGCGACGACGGGGGTGTCGAATGTGTCCAGGGTCAGCTCATGCGCACCGCCGCCGTAGAAAACCTCGTTCACGTAGCCGTCGTTGTTGATGACCATCAACGACATGTAGCGCTTGCCGGAGTCGGGCAGGGTGACGGTCGCGCCATTGGAGAGATCAACAACCGCGAGACTGTAGAGCGTATCGCGGTTCATCCGAATGACGTTCTGCTTGTCGATCGGCGTCGGTGTGCGATTGTGATGCAGCTTGTTGACGCCGCCCGCCAGCTTGATGATGCCTGCAAACTCCATATCGGTCTGCGCCCGATCGAAGTTGTCGACATTGACAGTGATGGCATCGGCAGCCGCCGTGAACGGCACCGACGCGACAGCCATCACGACAGTCAGTGAAAGATACGAGAGATGTTTCATGGCGCTTGGGTCGTCCTGTGAATGGTCAATGGGTCGATGCGATCGCTGCTTATTTTCAGCGACCTATTGCGCCATCTCGATCTCGCCAGGCCGCCAGGTCTTGTTGATCCAGGGCTCGAGCGGGCCATACATCCGCAGGATGGTGAACCAGCTCTTGCCGGGCACGGTTTGGAGCCAGTTGCCTTCCCTGCCCTCGGGGGCTTCGGGCGCGAAATAGACGTCATAGGAACCGTCGGCGTTCCGGGTCATGCCCTTGGTCTGGCTGCCGATGGTCGGGAAGCTCTGGCCGGTCCGTAGCTGCGAGCGGGTCTGGGTGTCGTAGATCGTGACGGCCCAGAAGTCGTTGACCGGCACATCCTTGGGCAGGTGCAGCTTGTAGGTCTTGGAGCCGTCGAATGCCTGCTGATCGGCGTCGAGCAAGGCGAGCGCGTAGTCGGACCCCCGGCCGGGGCTGCTGGTGGCCATGGCCGGGGTCACCCCGCCCGCATTGAAGTAATAGAGCACCCGCGCGTCGAGGTTCATGGCCCCGTCGGCCTCGAAGCTGGTGTTCTTGTTGGCGAAGGCCGTGGACCAGACGCTGCTCGGATCGTCCGGATAGATCCGCACGCCGTCGATACGGGGATGGTAGGTGATGGTGCGGGCGGTGGCGTCCGCCAGCGTAGCGGCTTCGGTCAACAGCTTCTTCGTCCGCTCGTCCGGGGCGAAGGGCTGTCCCTTGACGATGCCGATGGCGGCGATTTCCCCGCGCACCTCGGGGCTGATCGCCTCGATCGGTTCGTCCTGGATGACCCGATCGAGGTATTCGAAATAGGTGAAATCGCTGGGGAAGACCGTGTTGAAGGCCTTGTTCGACATGTTGACGAACTCGGTCGCAACCGGGTCGGCCGCGTCTTTGAGCGGATAGACGCGCAGCTTCGAGGTGATGTTCTCGACGGCCGGCTCCAGCCCCTTGGCGATCGAGCCGCGCAGGAACAAGAAGTTTCGGTTCGTCGGCGGCTTCAACGGAAAGTAGCCGTCGGGGATCTCGCCCGCGTAGCCGGGCGGCAGCACAAGGTATTTTCCGCCCTTGCCCTCGTCCGGTCCGGTGACGCCCATGTTGCCGACGAAGCGCTGCCAGGCATCGTTCAGGAAACCGAGCATGCCCGGCGGGATCTCGATCACGGTCGGCCCGTCTTTGGCAAGATCGGTGTAGGTGTAGGCATACAGGGTCGAGGTGTTTGCGGTGACGACAAGCGTTTGCGAATCCAGCAGCTGCTCGAAGATGGCGATCCTGCTCGCGCCCTCGGCTCCTGCGTCGGCCAGCCCCTTGCGCACGCTGTACATCGACACGGCGCCGACATTGTCGAGAAACACCTGCATGCCGCGCATACGGTCGAGGTTGTCGTAGACGGTGCCGATCGTGGCGTCGGTCGGCACCCCGTCAAAGAACTCGAGCGTGCCGATCCCGGTCTCGACCTTGTCGGGGATGGAGATCGCGTCGAGCTCTGCGGGAGAGACCTCCCCGAACGCCGGTCCCATGGCGAGGGCGAATGCACAAGCGCTCAGAGCGGTCAGGCGTGGCATCGTTTCAATTCTCCTCGAATCAATCCGGAAAGATGTTTTCCGAAAGCGTGCTTGAGTGACGAGCGATCGGGGACAAATCGCCGGTTCCGGCAACATCAACGGTAACAGTGCCGACTCGGCATCAGTATCGGCCCTAAGGGCATCGACTCTGCCCCTTGGGGCAATCTCGTGTCATGTCGTGCCGACCTGCTCGGTCGTCGCCATCGCCGACTGGCCCGAGTGCGCTCCGACTAGGCATCGGGAGGATGGCGAGCGCAGAGGCCCTGCAACCGTTCCGCCAGGGCGCCCAGCTCGGCCGC
>JBGSKP010000391.1:0-7887 GCA_041741175.1 Thiocapsa sp.
GGGTGCGCAAGGCGCTGGATCCCGACACGCACCTCCTCACCGACGCCTTCGCGAGCCTCGGCTGCGCCGGGGCGCACGTCGCCGCCTACGGGGCGATCGTGGTCAGCCCGCGCAAATCCAGCGAGATCGATGCGTTCCGCTGGGTCAATACCGTCATCTCCAACCTGAAGACCGCGATCCGGGGCACCTATCACCACGTCAACGTCCACAAGTACTTGGCGCGCTACCTCGCCGAGGCACAGTATCGCCTGAACCGCCGCTTCGATCTGCCCTCGCTGGTCGGGCGACTCCTCCATGCCGGCGTCCGCACCCCGCCCAGCCCCGAGAAATGGCTGCGCCAGGGCGCGGTCCGGTCGGCGTGAAATGATCTGGCTGAGGAACGACGCTAATCACCTTCTTTTATTCTGCCTTTATTCTGCGGAGGGATAAACCCGTCGGCACTCCCGACCAAAATTTTCGGGGCTCAACACCTTCAAAGTCGGCTCCAGCCGTTACCTTTGCACCTCGCCTGCTTTCGTGCCAACGCATCGATGCACCTGTCACCAGACGCACTGCAAGGCTCGATACCGGGCTGGACGGTGCCTGCAATCGCGCCCACTACGCCATGTTCGACGCGGCCCGGACTGCGTTGCTCGCGTCCGGGGTGCCGCTCGCATCAAACATCGGCCGCACGCACAGCGGCCTCATCAGTGCTTTTGGCAACGATCTGATCAAGAATGGACCCGTTTCAAAGGAGATGGGCCGATTCTTAAACCGTGCCGAGGAACTCCGCCTGGTGGCTGACTACATCGGCGACGCAGTGGAACGAAGCGATGCGCGCGAGATGGTGGAACAGGCGGAAACCTGCGTCGCGGCAATGCGCGCCGAGGTCATGCCCGAGGATTCCGATGACGGAACGATGGAATCTAGACATGACTAACGACAGCGAGCCGCCCATGTTCGTGATCCCGAAACCATCAAGGCTGTGCAATGGGCGACCTGACCCTGGCTTTAGTGACCCTGGCTTTAGGTCCGGCGGTCACGCCCCGCTCGTGCCGCCGCGGATCTGAAACAGAATCTCCCTGATTCTTGTCGATCCTCCAAATCTTATCGACGAACATGCCCGGTGTTGCTGGAAGGGCGCGGGCAGCGCATGCTGCACGTGCGCGCCGAGTGCGGAGAAAGACGGCGATCTACGTCTAAACTTAAGACGAAAGCGACTCGAATCCGCGCCGATAGAGGCTTGACCCTTGGCGACGATCCCCGATCCGGAGACCTTTTCGCGGCTTGAAACACCCTTCGCCGTCGGCGACTGGGAGGTCCATCCACGCTCCAACGAGATCCGTCGCGGGACCAGGAGGGTCAAGCTCGAGCCGAAGGTCATGCAGGTCCTCTGTTTTCTCGCCGCGCGGCCGGGGGCCGTGGTCTCGCGCGAGGAGTTGGAGGCGGAGGCATGGCCCGGGATGGTCGTGACCTACGATGCGGTGACCAGCGCCATCATCAAGCTGCGCAAGGCACTGGGCGACGAGGCCCGTCACCCGCACTACATCGAGACACTTTCCAAGAGCGGCTACCGCCTGATCGCCGAGGTCCACGGCGGGGTGCCCGACGAGCCGCATCTCACCGCCGGGCGTGCTGCACAGCCCCGATCGCCGATCGCCTTTCGCGTCCTGATTCCCTTCGTCGCGCTCGTCTTGATCGGTGTCTGGCTGCTTCTCCCGAAGGGTGGTGATCCAACAGTGTCCGACGGTGGCGGCACGGTTTCCGCACCGGTGCAGACCCCCGGAATCGCGGTGCTACCCTTCGTCAACCTCGGCGCTGTTCCGGAGCAGGATTACTTCGCCGACGGCATCACCGAAGACCTGATCACCGATCTGTCGAAGCTCTCGAGTCTCTGGGTGGTCGCCCGCAATTCCGCCTTTGCCTATCGGGGCAGCACCGAAGACGAGCGTACGATTGCTCGCGAGCTCGGCGCCCAATATGTCCTCAAAGGCAGTGTTCAACGTTCCGCGGACCGGATTCGGATCAATGTGCGGCTCGTCGATGGTCTGCGCGGCAGCAATCTCTGGGCGGAGCGCTATGACCGGCAGATCGATGACCTTTTCGCGCTGCAGGACGAGATCGCGGCCAGCATCCTCTCGGCGATCGAGGTCGAGATTGCCCCGAGCGACCGCGCGCGGTTGGGCCGTAGTCACCTCGCGAGCATCGATGCCTACGATGCCTTTCTGCGCGGACTCGATCACTATGGACGACGTTCGCACCAGGACACCGAAATGGCGATCGATCACTACCGTCGGGCGATCGCCATCGACCCTGAGTTTGCCCGTGCCTATGCCGGGCTCGCGCTGGTCTATGTTCGCGATGCGGTCGACGGATGGGATCTCGGTGCGGAGGACGGGCTCGCGAAGGCACAAGAGCTGATCGCTCGAGCGAGGGCGCTGGACCCGATGGTCCCTCAAATCTATTTCGTCCAAGGCCAGATCGATCTCTATCGACGCAACTACGCCGCCGCCATCCACGGCGCCGAGGAGGCGATCGCAATCAAGCCCAACTACGCCGATGCCCATGCGCTGCTGGCCTGGATCCTTCACTTCGCAGGCCGAGCCGACGACGGATTGGTCAGCATGGAGCGGGCGGTCCGGCTGAATCCCCGCGTGCCGGCAATCTACCGACTCGTGCGCGGGGCGCTCCACTACGAGAGCGGCGACATCGACCGGGCCTTGGCCGACTTCGAGGCCGCCGTCCAGATGAGTCCGAGTTTTCAGTTGAGTCGCGTCTGGCTCGCGGCGGCTTATGCCGCGGCCGATCGACCCGGGGATGCCGAGTGGGAGACCCGCGAGATCCTGGCGCTGGACCCTGGCTTCTCCGTGTCGCATGTCCGGCGCGCCTTTCCGATCAAGGATCCGATCTATCGCGAGCGTTTCTTGGAGGATCTGCGACGCGCCGGACTGCCGGACTGAGCACCTTGCCCCGGTCGCCGCCATCCTCCGAATCTTGCGCGGCGGACAACCAACCACTGGTCACCGCAGCTCGCGCCCCGTCATTCGGCGACGGCGATTTTTTGCTCGACGGGCCGCTCTTCCAGTCGACTCCACTCCGCCATCGAGCCGTCATAGAGTCGCGCCTGTGCGTTTCCCAGGAGCTCGCTCGAGACGAACCACCCGAGCGCGGAATTGTGGCCGGTGTTGCAGAAGGCGATCTGCGGGGCCTCCGGGTCGATCTCCGCGAGGACCGTCAAGCGCCGCAACGACTCGGCCGAACGCAGCGTGCCGCCGTTGTCGAGCGTCAGCCACTCGATCGGCAGGTTGCGGGCGCCCGCCAGTGTGCCCGGCTTTTGCGTCTTGCCGTTGCGCGTGATGCCGAGATACTCGTCGGCGCGGCGATAGTCGACCAAGACGACGCCATCGGCCGCGGCTGTTGCCACCTGGTCGTGGTCCGCGATCATCTCGTGCCGCATCCGGGCGGTGAATTCCTTCGGCGCATGTATCGCCGTGCCCGTCTCGAGCGGCCGGGACTTGTCAGCGGCATAGCCACGGGTCCCGCCGTTCAGGATGGATACCCGATCGTGACCCAAGAGCTTGAAGGTCCAATAGATCCGCGTCGCGGCCGACATACTCTTGGCGTTCTCGCCCAGCGGCGCGACTACGACATGCGTGGTCCCGTCGATGCCCATTGCGCCGATGAGGCGCTCGAGCTCGTCGACGGGCGGCAGCATACCGGGCACGGTTCCCTTCTTGGCCCGCCAGCCTCCCTTGACATAGTCGGTATGCATCGCGCAGGGGATGTGGCCGAGTAAGTATTCCGATCGCGACTCGCCGTCGATCTTCTTGCTGCGGATGTCCAGCACGCGTACATCCTCCAGGCAGCTTTTCTCCGCGATCCAGGCCGCATCGACCAAGGCTCCCGGCGCCTGCGCCCAGGTCGAACCGAGCCATAGTGCGAGAAAAAATCCGGTGTAGATGCGTTTCATTGTCTTGCCCTCTCGTGATCCTCGAACGAAGAACCCGAGCGCCTTGCCCGGGCTATAGCGTATGTGTAGCAGCCCGATCAAAACGACGGCCGGCGACGAAACGACCTTTTGACGACGCTTCGACGACGCCGGGCCTGATCGACGCGAGGATCCCTATACTGTTGGAAAATCACCGAAATGAGACATCCGTCATGCCCGGTCATATCGCCTACCCTTCTCTGTTCGTCATGCTCTTCCGGCTCATGCTCCCAGGGCTCGTGCTCTTTTTGCTTGCGCCTCTGCCCGTCGTCTCGGCGAGAGACTTCGATGACTCCGCGCTCGCGCACGTCGCCTATCCGGAATGGTTCAAGGAGAGTTTCCTGGATCTGCCCGACGACCTTGCAGATGCACAGGCGGAGGGTAAAGAGGGGATCATGGTGCTGTTTACGACCGAGGGCTGTTCCTACTGCGCGCAATTCATCCGCCGGACCCTCGGCGACGAGGCAATCGCCGCCGAGGTCAGATCCCGGTTCGATGTGATCGGATTGGAGATGTTCAGCGACGCGGAGATGGTCGGTCCCGGCGGGGAGCCGATGCGTGTGAAGGAGTTCGCCGAGCGCGAGGGGGCAGGGTTCGCGCCGACCCTACTCTTCTACGCCACGAACGGTGAGCTCCTGTATCGCGCGATCGGCTATCGAGACCCGGAGCGCTTCGGGCTGGTGCTGGACTACCTGGAGGGCGCCTATGATCGGGGGCAGTCCTTTCGCGATTTCCTTGCCGAGCACGCGAGTGCGTCCGAGACGACCCTATCGAGCTACCGCTTGGCGCTCGATCCGCTCTTCGTTCCTCCTCCCTATGCCTTGGATCGAAGCCGCATCGCGGCCCGGCAACCCCTGCTCGTGATCTTCGAGACTGACGGTTGCGCCGGGTGCGAGGTCTTTCACGGCGAGGTGCTGGCGCTGCCCCAAGTACGCCGGCTGTTGGCGGGTTTCGAGATCGTCCGGCTCGACGCCGGCGACGCCGAGACGCCTGTGCTGGCGCCCGACGGTACGCGGACGACGCCGACGGCGTGGTATGCCGCGTCTGGGTTGTCGCATCTCCCCGCGCTGCTCTTCTTCGAGGAGAACGGCCGCGAAGTCCTGCGGACAGACGCCTTGGTCCTGCCCCAGAGAATGATGAATTCGCTGCTCTACACCCTCGAGCGCGCATACGAAAAGCAGTGGACCTATCAGCGTTTCGCCCGTTCGAAGGCACTTGAACGGCGTCTGCCGCAACCGGGGTCAACGGGAGGCTGACCCAGTGGATTGCCTCGGTCGCTCGGCCTGTCGGACGGGCTGCTCGCCTTGGCGGCGGGTTGTCGCTCGGGTGTTCGAAGACGTCACCGACGGCACCCGCAAGCGATGCCGTTCAGGCGGAGAATTTGTACATCACCTCGGTCACCCGACCGCGCCAGTTGGGTGTGCGCCCCTCCGGCAGGATCCAGGCGACCTCGGCCCGCACCGGGATCCGCATCTCGCTGCGTTCCTCGTAATCCGAGAAGCTGGCCTCCCAGGGCGTTTGGACCATTTTGCCGTCCAGCGCACGGTAACGCCCGCTCGCGCGTACGCCGCCGATCAATCCGGCCTCGTCGAAGTCGAAGACGAGCGACACGCTCAGATCGCAGTCCGCGAGCATGGCACGTGCGGAGCGATCGTCAATCGGCTCCCAAACGACTCCTTGACTCGGGAGGAGCTTGGTCGGGTACAGGGGGGCCTCGGCGAGGAAACGCATCAGCTCGGCATGTGTCAGCTCCGGGCTGCTCGGGACCTTGACGACCGGGAAGAGGCCGAAGAGTGCGGCCTTCAAGAGGCCCGTGCCTGCGATATAGGCATCGAGCACGAAGATCTTCGTCGCCGGAGCGATACGCACCCGGGCGTCCCAATGGAATCCCGGACTCTGCATGACCACCGATTGGGTCGCCGTCGCGGGGGACAATTTTCCCTTACCGCGACCGAGGTCGATCACGCCTTCGAGCCCCAGCTCGGCAGCGGAGATGATGGGTTGGCCGTCCTTCAAGCTCGCGAGGAAGTAGCGTTGCACGGGCGCGGGTAGACTTTCGAGCTCGCTCGAGTCATAGGTGTTGGGGATGATCCTGCCGCGGTCGGCCTCGAGGCGCGATTGTAGACGTGTCGTGCCGGCCTGCCACCGCGTGACCCCGAAGAGCAGAACGGCCGCGGGCATGATGATGAGTGCGAGCAACAACAGGAAAACCAGGTTCAGCCACATGTTCGATTCTCTGTTCCGGGGGGTCTGCTAAACCGCGCCCAACGCGGAATGCGATGTTTTTTGGATGGGATCGGCCCCGGCAGACTTGACGACCGCTGGAGCCGGCCCGTAACTTCTCAAAAAGTAGTGGCAACGAAACCAGTAAACTACGAGCATAAGCTTTACTTAAATACGAGCTTGCACCCCTGAGCGCCTCATCTGTCGAGTATGGCTGACCCGAATCCACTGCCGGTGCTTGGTGAAGCAGAGCATACGCCGCTGGTTGAGGTGTTGCTGGCGCGGATTGAGCGTCTGCTGGAAGAACAGCGCCGGCAAGCCGAGCTCATCGGGCAGTTGCGCGACGAGATCGTGGTCCTCAAGGGCGAGAAGGCGAGACCGAAGTTCAAGCCGAGCGGGATGGAGCAGGAGACCGAGCCCGAGACCTCCGAGGGTGACGGCGGTGCCGGAGGCGGTGACGCAACGGACGGACCGCCCAAACGACCGGGATCGACGAAGCGGCGCAAAACCGCACAGCTCACGATCCACGAGACCGTCGAGGTCCCCCCGGCGTGGCGCTGCCGGCGGGATCGCGCTTCAAGGGCTACCGCGACTTCGTCGTTCAGGATCTGCGCATCGCCGCGCACAACACCCACTATCGCCTGGAAGTGTGGCAGACCCCGGACGGGGAGCGGCTGGTCGGGACGTTGCCGAGCGATCTGTACGGCGGTCACTTCGGTGCCGAGCTGCGCCGCTACGTGCTTTACCAACACCATCACTGTCAGGTCACCCAGCCGTTGCCGCACGAGCAGCCGCGCGAGTGGGGCATCGACATTTCCGTGGGGCAGATCGACGCCCTGCTCAGCGGTCACACCGGTGCGTTCCTGACCGAGAAGGACCAGTTGCTCACCACCGCATTGGCGGTCAGCCGCTGGATCACGGTCGACGATACCCCCCGGTGTCAGGGCCGCAACGGCTACGTCACGCAGATCGGCAACGACTGGTTCACCTGGTTTGCCGGCACGTACAGCAAGAGCCGGATCAACTTCCTGCAGCTGCTGCAGGCCGGCGAGCGGTGCTACACCCTCAATGCCCATGCCTTGGAGTACTGGTGCGAGGAGGGCCTGCCCGCGGCACCGCGTCGGCAACTGCAGAGCTTGACCACGATCAGGGGCACGCCTGCTTGGGAGGCGCATCTCGACAGCCTCGGGATCGTGAGCGTGCGCCATCGGCGAATCGCCACCGAGGGCGCCTTGCTGGGTGGACTCATCGAGCAGGGGTTCTCCCTGGATCTGGCGATCATCAGCGACGGCGCCGGGCAGTTCGCGATCCTGCTGCATGCCCTATGCTGGGTGCACGCCGAACGGCTGGTGCACAAGCTCATCCCTCTCAATGACCGCCAGCGTGCCGACCAAGCACGCGTGCGCGGCGAGATTTGGGCTCTGTATGCCGACCTCAAAGCCTCTCGCCGCAATCCCGATCCGGCCCTTCGCCCCACCTTGGAGGAGCGCTTCGATGCGATTTTCACCCAGCGCACCTCCTACACCACCCTCGACCGCACCCTCAAGCGCCTGCACACCCACAAGCGCGAGCTGCTGTTGGTTCTCGAACGCCCCGATCTGGTCTTGCACACCAACGGCAGCGAGGGGGACATCCGCGGCTTCGTGAAATGGCGAAAAATCAGCGGCGGCACCCGCAGCGATCTCGGCAAAGACTGT
>JBGSKP010000392.1:0-3244 GCA_041741175.1 Thiocapsa sp.
GAGCACGGCTGCCAGCAGGCCCAAGCCACGCGCATGGGTCGGTGCAATGGTCACGGCAACCGCGCCGAGCAGTGGCAGAGTGACCGCCAGCACCAGGCTATCCATTCTGGATCGGCTTGCCGTTTGGGCCTGGGTGCGGACGCGAATCCAGCTTCACGCCAGGGTTCACATCGGCGTTTACATCCGGGTTGACAGAAGGTCTTGACTCCGGACCCAGTCGCTGACCGAAGGACAAAGCCAGTGCGGTGGCGCTCACAGCCACGACGATGCCGGTCAGCACCAGGGCATGCGGCACCGGATCCGGCGGTATGTCGATGCCGCGATAAGCGACCGCCACCAGGACGTGAAAGACACCGGCCCCCATAACATTGATCGCAATGAGCTTGCGCAGCAGGGGGCGGTGCACGAGAAACGACCAGAGACCGAGCAGAAGCAGCGCGATCCCGGCGGCGCCGTAGAGCAATTCAGTGGTCACGAACGCTCTCCCGTCAGCGTGCGCTGGACGGGGTGACCGCCCAGGTAGGCTGCCGTCAGGGTGGCGCCGATAGCGAGCGTGGCGGCGGTCTCGATGGCCAGAATGAACCATTTGGCGAGACCGCGTGGATAGGTCAGAAAACCGTCGCCAGCGATCATGAGTCCTAGACCGATCACGGCGAAGACCAAGACGCCGAGCGCGACGAGGATGCGCAATCCGCTCGGCGCGGGGAGCCCGGCCTTCGGGTGACCGGTCAGGGCAAGCAGCACACCCGCTGCGCCGAGTAGCGCACCCGCCTGGAAGGCGCCGCCCGGCGCGTAGGCCCCCACCCAGAGCATGTAACCGGCCGCCAGAACAAGGAGCGGGACGAACCAGGTGACCATGCCGCTGAGTACGCTGGACCCCGTTTGAAAGCCTGGTGCCGCCGGCCCTAACGACCAGATGCCGAGCAGCGCGCTCAAGAGCACAGCAAATTCCAACAGGGTGTCGTAGGCGCGAAAGTTCAGCAGCACTGCCGTCACCGGATTGGAGACACCGCTCTGTGGAACGCTCTCCAGGGTGATGGCGGCAAGGCGCGCGTCGGGTGCATCCGTGATCGCAAGGAAGAACGACCAGCCGATCAGGGCACCGACCCCGATCAGGGCAGTCGGGATGAGGATGTGCTCCAGGGGACGCATCAAGGCGACTCCTGGGTGCTGTCCTGATCCGTCGCGCTCGGGCTGGCTGTGGCTGAACGGCGCGCCGCGGCGAGCATCAGGGCACCACTCAGACCGGCGCCGATCGCCGCTTCGGCAAGCGCCAGATCGGGCGCCCGCAACCGTGCCCAGACCAGGGCAAGGAGGAGCCCGAAGGCGATATAGAGGATCACCGCCCGACGCGGCTCGGTACTGGTCAGGGTCACGACGGCAACCCCGAGCAGGGTGAAGGTCAGAAGCAGATCGAAGAGGGTGAGCAGGGTGCTCATCGTGCGTCCTCGCCGTCGCCGCGGAGCGCCCGTTTGGCGATGAGATGGGCGCCGGTGGCGCCCGACACGACCACGAGACACCAGATCAGGACAAGCTTGATGCCGTAGAAGCTGTCGGGCGCAAGCGGTAGGAGTCCGAGCACGATGAAGCCCAGTCCGACGTTGTCGGCCTTGGTCAGGGCGTGGAGCCGGCTGAAGCGGTCGGGCAAACGAATCAGACCCGCCGTGCCGGCGACAAAAAAGAAGGCGCCGACGACCAGGAGGGCGGTGGACAGCAGCTGAACAGGATCCATCGGTCAGTGTACGCTCTCGGTGATGCGCCGGCGGGTAAAGGCCGTGACGGCGACGGCGGCGAGCAACGCGAAGATCAGCGCGACATCGATCAGTGCCGGGGCCGCGATGACCGGCGCCAGAAGCAGCGTGACGCCGATCCCGGAGGTTCCCATCAACTGCGCGGCCATCATCCGGTCCGATGGGGTGGGCCCGATGGCGACGCGCACCAGTCCGATGGCGATGCTTGCCATGAGGACGATCGCAATGGCCAGGATAAAGGTGTTCATCACCGGGTCGTTCACCTGGCGAGCAACCCTGGCGAGGTCAAGCCGATCGGCCCGCGCTCGATAGGCGGACGCCCAACTTGTCCGGGCTCGACCGATGTCGCCTCGAGCGATTCGCTGAACAGGTCGGCCACGCGCTCCTCGAGCCGCGTCAGTTCCGTGTCGACATCCGCCTCGATGTCCAGTGCATGCACCGCCAGCAGATCGCCGTTCAGATCGGCGCTCAGGGTCCCGGGCAGGAGGCTGACGCTGTCGATGAAGACGAGGCGGGCCGATGCGCTGCGCAGACGAATGCGGTAAAGGGTGATGCCGGGCTGCACCCGCATCTTCGGGAGCAGCACCCGCGCGGCCACGTCGAGCCCGCCGCGCAGTGACTCCCACAAGAAGTAGGGTATGAAACGGGCCAGGCCGGACATCGAGAGTGTCTGAGCGCGCGGGGCGGACAGCTTCAGGCTCGCCAGGGTGGCAGCGACCACAGCCGGTCCACCGACGATCCAGGAGGCAAAATCAGGTCCGACCAGGACGACCCAGACGGTCGCGAAACCGGTCGAGCGCCACAGCGCCGACTTTAAGTGGCCAAGCAGTCTAAAACGATCCATATCCTCGCCTCTCCCCGCTGCGTCGCAATGGTGGCCGATCAGCACACCTCCGATCAAGACCTGTCGGTAATACCCCGGACCGCCCGGATGCCCGGGAGGACAGAAACCCGCTGGACCCCGACAAAGAATGGGGCAATGTCGTGGTGTCTCCAATGGAGCGCGAGTTAAATCCAGCAGGTCCGGGATAAAGCGAATCGATAGGTCGAAAAAAACGAATTGTCGTTCGTCTAATCCGTCCCACGTTGCAAGCATGCAGTTGATCCGATGGGACCGCCAGATGCCTTCAGGCTGATCCGCGACCAACGCGGATCAAACCAGGTCAACGGCCACAATCGGCATTAACGACAACATGCAAGGATCTCGATATGAACGACAAAACGGTCGCGGTTCCACTTGGGGTCAAACCAGTGAACGCCGAGTCGCCAGGCGTCTCCGAAACATCCCGGGTCAGATTGCCCGCGAAGGCGAAGTCGCGCATCTCGCCCCTGCGTATCCTGGGTGCTGCGGTCGCACTCTACGCCGTCGCGGTGATCGCGCTCGGAATCCTCTGGTCGCGTCAACCGGCCACATTCGACGTCGCGGCGCTGCAGGCCGCCGAGGTCCAGGCGCAGGCGGGCCGACCGGTACCGGGAACGGCGGTCGTCGCGGC
>JBGSKP010000393.1:0-3302 GCA_041741175.1 Thiocapsa sp.
ATGCCGCGCTCGGCGAGCCACGCGCTCGCCGCCAGAGGCGGGGTGAGGATCTCGTCTGCCTCCACGGCGATGCCGAGCCGCCCGAGCTTGTCGACGATGGCCGCACGGGATCGGGAGGTGGTATTGGTCACGTACAGGTGCGGAATCGCCCGGCGTCGGAACCAGGCAATGACCTGATCGGCCTTCTGAATCGGCTCATCGCCCTGATACAAGACACCGTCGAGATCAATCAGAATCGCGTTCATCGAGATAGCCTCGTCGACCCGCCTAATCTTTAGGGTATGGCTTCGGATGACGCGTTTTAAACCCACACGCAATCGGTCATGATCCGGTCGGTTTGAAGTTTGGGTAAGGTCGCGAGAGCAGGCCCATCGGACCGGTTCTCATCAATGCGAACAAATTTGGTCATTCAGGGGTCGAAACCGAGCACGAACTTTGGTCAACGGTCCCCGCGAGCCCGGCATCCAACCGGCGTCTCGCCTGTCCCCGGAGGAGCACACAATGTCAGATCAACCCGTCGCAGTCGTCACCGGCGCCAATCGCGGCCTGGGCCTGGAGACCAGCCGTCGGCTTGCGGCCTTGGGCTACACCGTCATCCTGACCGCCCGGCGTGAGCCGGAAGGCCGTGCCGCTGCGCAGGCCCTGGCGGATGCCGGTCACGATGTCCGCTTCCAGCGTCTGGACGTGACCGACGAGGCGTCGATTCAGGCTCTGGTCGAGACCGTTCGCGCGATCGGCCGGTTGGACGTCCTGGTCAACAACGCCGGGATCGTCCCCGACCCCAAGCCCGGAACAGAGGAGGCCAGCGTCTTCCGGGCAGATCTGGAGACGGTGCGCCGCGGCATGGAGACCAACGCCCTGGCGCCGCTGCGGCTCTGCCAGGTCTTGATCCCTTTGATGAATGGTCGAGGTCGCGTGGTCAATGTCTCGTCCGGCATGGGTCAGCTCGACGAGATGAACGGCTGCTGCCCTGGCTACCGGCTCTCCAAGGTCTCGCTCAACGCACTCACGCGGATTTTCGCCGACGAGTTGCAAGAAACGGGAGTCAAGGTCAACGCGGTCTGTCCGGGCTGGGTCCGCACGAACCTCGGCGGCGAACGGGCGCCCTTGTCGGTGGAGGAAGGCGCGGAGGGCATCGTCTGGGCGGCGACGCTTCCGGATGACGGGCCAAGCGGCGGCTTTTTCCGACATGGAGAGCCGATCCCCTGGTAGCCCTGATTCGGCAATCGGGGTGGTCGGCAGCGCGAGCAGTCCAAGATGCCGGGAATGGCCCCGCTAGCGTTCGCCTCGGAACGGGCGCGCAGGATGATCCCTGGCAAGAGACCGACCAACCGACCTTCCCAAGCAGACTACTCCCGACCAGAATGTTGCACCCGTCCACACACCGTCGTATCGTCGCGCCATGAGCTCAAGCGTTGCACTCTATGAAGCCCTTACCACGGCACCCGACGATCGCACCCGTGCGCGCGTCATCGCCGAGGCGTTCGAGCGTCTGGAGGAACGCTACCCGCACCTTCCAGACTTGGCCACCCAAGGCCATGTCCGCGAGGCCGAGCTGCGGCTGCAGAAAGAGATCGAGCAGGTCAGAGCCGATCTGCGCGCCACCGAGCTTCGGCTGCAAGGTGAGATCGAACAAGTCCGTGCCGAGCTGAAGATCGACATCGAGCATCTCCGCGCCGAACTCAAGGCCGACATCGAGCAGATCCGTGCCGATCTGCATGCCACCGAGCTGCGGCTGCAGAAAGAGATCGCACACGTTAAGCTGGATCTGCTCAAATGGCTGGTACCGCTGATGTTCGCCCAAGTGGCCGCCATCACCGCACTGGTGAAGCTGCTCTGAGGCCCTGCTAAAGACGCGTCCCCTAATGCGCAGCGCAGGGCGGCACCTCACCCTGCTCCAGGCCGAGGGCGATGGCCAGATACCGGAACTGACGGTCCAAGCCGCCCTGTTCGTTGCGCAGGGTGTTGTCCATGCCCTCGCGGACCTCTTGGGACAGCGACCAGCCGAGCGGCGGCTCCACATATCGGCTTTCCACTGCCGCGATGGTCTCGGCGTCGGCGGCTCCCAGAGCGGCAAGCCGTGCCCGCAGCACGGAGGCGAGCGGGACCTCGATGACCGTCCCGCCGATGCCCTCGACCAGATTCGCGGCGGTGACTTCGGCCAGTTTTCCGCGCGCCCCGCGGGTCTGAAGAAGCGCCTGGGCGGGCGCCGTGACCTCGCTGACGGTTGAGTTGAAGCGCTCTCCGCTCGGGGGCTGGTCGACACTGCCGTCGCGTCGGCAGAGATTCGGTGCGGTCGTGTCGTTGTCGATGATGATGAGAATTGGTTTCAGAGCGGCACCGTTCTTCACAAACAGGGCGATGAGATCGGTCATCGACGCAGCGCCCGAGTTCTCGAAATAGCCGCCGTCGACCAACCGCAGGGTGTCGCCGTCCTCGACATGGACTGTGCCGGCGGGGCTGACATAGGTAAAGCGGGCGCTGGCACCCGCGGCGGCACTGGTGCGAATCGCGCCGAGACCATAACGCGGCTCCAGCAGATCGATCACCTGTGGCAGCCCGTCGACGCGCAGGTTCGAGAAGACACCGCGTTGACCGGTCTCGACGATGGTCGTGTTCAGCAGCAGGCTCGGCAGGGCTGCCGCCTCGGGTCCGAAGTAAAGGCCCTGGAACGGGCCCTTGAAGAGCGCCCTCGCCTCCCCGTCGAAGGCCGCCTCCCAGGAGCGTTCGAGAAAGCGCTGGCGATCCGCAAGCCCGATCGGCACGGGCAGAAACCGCTGCACCAGGTCCGGAAACAGCATCCCGGCGACGACCGGCGACAGAAAGTCGTGGCCGAGCACCTCGCGCACCCGATCGAGCAGGGCATCCGCCTGCCCGTTTTCCAGCCCGGCCCGCTTCAGAGCGACATAGGTCGCCGCGCCGAGGCTGCCGCCGGAGACGCCGCTGACCGCAAAGAGCCGTTCCGTGAAGGGCGCGCCGAATTTCTGTTCGAGATAGGCCAGCGTCGAGGCAGTCCAATAGGCCGCACTGATGCCGCCGCCCGAGGTGGCGACCAGAACGACTGACTCAGGCGCGACGGCACTCCCGACGCGGCCCTGTTGCCAGACCGCGAGCTGCTCGACTGGTGTGGGCCGCTGGACCGCGATGTCCGGACCATCGCCGACGCGCACCGCGTGATTGTCGTTCCAGATGCCGGACACCAAGGCCAGCAGCAGCACGGCGAGCGTGAGCGGCGGAGCACCATTGGACATCGGCAGATAGGTCAAAACGCCGGTGCCGAACAGGCTGATCCCGACCACGCC
>JBGSKP010000394.1:0-3694 GCA_041741175.1 Thiocapsa sp.
GCGCCGGGTCGCGGCATCCAGAATCAAGGCCTCGTCGCGCTGCTCGGTCGTGAGCCCGCGCAGATGGGGCAGGGCGGCGAACTGGGTGTCGCGGACATACTGGAGCAGACAACCCGCGGCGCCGACAGCGAGATCCAGCCCCGCGCAGCCGAAGCCGTTCAGATCGCGTGTGCCGAACTGATCGCAGAGCAGACGCTCCCCCGAGTCGCGGTCGAAGTGCCAGCTCGGTCGGCGCGTGACGCCGCGGTCGATGCGCAGCGCATCCGGAAGCCGGCTGTCCTCGCCGACCAGGATCTCGGCTGGCTTCAGGCGTTCGATCTCGCTCGCCAGCGCCTCGTGTGTCGTCACCTCCAGCACCGAGAACCGTCCGCTCGACAGCTCCAAAACCGCCAGGCCATAGCCCTCGCGCCCCTCGGCGATCGCCGTCAGCAGGTTGTCGCGCCGGTCGTCGAGCAGGGCCTCGTCGGTCAGGGTCCCCGGCGTGACCAGGCGCACCACCTTTCGCTCCACCGGACCCTTGCTCTTGGCCGGATCGCCGACCTGCTCGCAGATGGCTACCGAAACGCCCTTGCGGACCAGGCGCGCCAGATAAGCCTCGGCGGCATGATAGGGCACGCCCGCCATCGGGATCGGCCGGCCCGCCGACTGCCCCCGCTTGGTCAGGGTGATGTCCAGCAGCCGCGCGGCGCGCTCGGCGTCTTCGAAGAACAGCTCGTAGAAATCGCCCATCCGGTAGAAGAGCAGCATGTCCGGGTATTCCGCCTTGAGACGGAGGAACTGCTGCATCACGGGGGTGTGTGCGCTGAGGTCTGATTGATCCATTGACTGCAACGATAGATTGGCGGTCAGGTCTTTAGCGGCCTGATAGGTCTGTCGCGGCCGCCGTGCCGCTCATGGCGGCCTGGCGATCTACAGATGTGATTGGCGAGTGGGTTCTGACGCAGCAGGTCGACGGACGTGCAGCCCGGGCGACCGATAACGGGCTGAATCCACGCCCGAGCCATCCCCGAGTCGACGAGCTGTCAGCGTCGCGATTGTGGACTTGCCCGTCGGATTTGCAACCCGTTCCTTAACGATTCGGCTCAGCCTGCCCAGTGCCCGACAGCGCTATCTCTCGTCGAAGTTCAGGTTTAAAGCCCGAGCAATTGCCTATAGAGTGGCGACTCAGAGCAAGAGCCGCACACAAGGCCAATTTACCAGAGGAGCCAGCACATGATCGATCATCGTTATCTCATCACAGGGCTGATCGTGGCCACGTCCCTGTGGATCGTCTACGACCGCAACGCTGAGAATCGGGGGCCAGGTTCCGCGTCTGGACCGTCGCCCGTGGCGGTGATCCAGAACGCGGAGCCCGCCGTGTCTGAACCTGCTCCCGAACTGGCGCTCGAGCGTCCATCCGCCCTGCCGCCGATGGTCCATCCGCAAGATAATCCCGCCACGCCCGAGAAGATCGCGCTCGGCAAACAGCTGTTCGTCGATCCGCGTCTATCGGGCAGCGGACAGATGGCCTGCCAGGGCTGTCATTACCGCCATCTCGGCTGGACGGACGGCAAAAGCCTGTCGCCGAAGGACAATGGGGATCTCAACACGCGACACACGCCGTCGCTCTATAACGTCGGCTACCAGACCGCCTGGTATTGGGATGGCCGCGCGACCAGTCTCGAAGGTCAGGTGCTCGCGGCCTGGAAGGCGCAGATCAACGCCGATCCGGAGCAGGTTGCCGCGACTATTCAGGCAGTTCCCGCCTACGCCGACCAGTTCCAGGCCGTCTTCGGCGGCCCTGCCACATCCGACACCATCGTCAAGGCGCTGGCCGCCTACCTGCGCACCAAGAACAGCGACAATTCGCCCTGGGACCGTTTCGAGATGGGCCAAACCCAGGCAGTGACCCCCGATGCGATCGCCGGCCATGCGCTGTTCGTCGGCAAGGCAGGATGCGTTGCCTGTCATGCTCCGCCGTACTACGGCAACAGCACCTTCTACAACATCGGTCTGGAGCATGGCAAAGAGACTCCGGATCCGGGTCGCTTCAATGTCACCAAGGACGAGGCGGATCGCGGTGCCTTCAAGACACCGTCGTTGCGCTCCGTGGCCCTGAGCCCGCCGTATTTCCACGATGGCAGCTACGCCACACTGGATCAGGCGATCCGCTACATGGCTTCGGGCGGAAACCCGGATCCTCAAAAATCCGAACTCTTAGTTGACCGTGAGCTGACCGACGAGGAGGTCTTGCTCATCGGCACCTTTCTGCGCGCACTGACGAGCCAGGAGACCTGGGATATGCCTGAGATTCCGTGACCCACGCGAGTCAGGGGGCCGGTCGCGTTACACCGGTTGCCCTGACTCGGCGCCTCTGTGCGGGTCCTCGACCGCGTTCGGCCGCGATGAGCATCGCGGCGTCTGTCGACGAGGAACGTCCGGAGCCTTTGCTGCACGGGTCTCGTCGCTCACGTTATTCCGCCAATTTTTCCCAGATTAACCCCGCTAGCAGCCTGTCGGACTTTCCCAGTGTCGGACGGCGCCACGGCCCGATGCCGGTCGTCGGTGGTGGCTTCGAGCATTGCGACAACGCCCAAGCGGTGGCGGATACCGAGACCATGCTGGTGTTCCTCCCGTAGGTCACGCAGGCCGCCAACGACAGGCAACAACTCGTCCCGATGTTGGAGCGCCTCGTCGCACTGCCCGAGGAGATCAATCAGGCCGGGCAGTTGTTGGCCGATGCCGGCGACTTCAGCGAGGCCAACGTCACGGCCTGCGAGAGCGCCGGCGTCGAACCGGCGATCGCGATCAAGCGCGACGCACATCACCCCCATTGGTCGGAGCGCTTCAAGAGCCCCGAAGCCCCGCCCGCCGAGGCGACTGCGGTTGAACGCATGGCCCACCGGCTCAAAACTCCCAAGGGCCGCCCGACCGACGCCCTGCGCAGGCAAACCGTCGAGCCGGTCTTCGGCATCACCAAATCCGTGATGGGGTTTCGTCAGTTCCTCACCCGCGGTCTGGACGCGACAATCGCTCAATCGGGGCTCCGATACTTCCACCTCAGGGGGCAAGTCCGACATGCTGCTAGCGCAGGGGTGGCAGAGTGCGGCTGGGTGGTAGGCGTGCGGGCACTGTAGCGGTATGACTCGGTCATATCATCGGGGCAGGGTGTTCGTGGAGGCCGATGGCGGTAACGACGGAGCGAGAGGTGCGCCTGGGTCTTCGCCTGTAAGGCAGCCGGAGGCAGGGAAGGGTGGCGATGTCCGTGAAAATCGCGGTCAGGGTAGGGGTTAAAAAAATGTGCGTCACGCACCATTATGATTTGCGCGTCTGAGCCCGGTCTGTGTGGTGAGAAATGGCGGTAGGCGGTGTAATCCGGCAATCACGGAATCCGCGCATCTGCCGAATGACCTGTTTCTATTAAAGTTTACCTGAAATCATGAAGCTGGCGATCAGGTTGGCGCCAAACGCCCTGTCTTCACACGGCAGGGGTCGGTGGTTCGATCCCACCTTTCCTCGTCGATGTGAATCACGATGTCGCCGGTGTACATATCTTGTTCCTCGTCTCGTCTTTCGCCTTTCGCGATCAGTTTGGCCACAGTGTTGAAGATAGTCGATGTTCCCGGAAATTACCTGATCGATTGATAGGGTTATTTCCGGCCCACTGCGACCGTCACCCGCACTGCCGCAATGCGCCCATCGGCCGTCTTTTCGG
>JBGSKP010000395.1:0-4480 GCA_041741175.1 Thiocapsa sp.
CGCCCGCTGCGGATGGCTCGGGCGGAGGGCTCGGCGACCCCGTGAGGGCGGATCCCGCGGCGCTTCGCTAGGCCGGGGTCGCGCATCGCGTGTTATTCTATTTTCTTCCGCGGTAATCGTTGCCGCCAACCTCGTCCGCCTCATCACCGGACTGTCGCCCCTCATACCGCCATGCCAGCCCTTCAAGGTCCGTTTCAAACGCTTCCCGGTCGACGCTATCCCAATGGGGCCAGTGTTGAAGACGACGGGGTCAACTTCTCCGTGTTCAGCCGCCACGCCTGCGGGGCCGAGCTGTTGCTTTACGAGGATGCGCACAGCCGGGAGCCCTTCCAGATCATCCGTCTGGACCCGGAGGTCAACCACACCTTTTTCTCCTGGCATGTTCTGGTGGTGGATTTGCCGCCCGGCACGCACTACACCTGGCGAATGGAGGGGCCGTTTGAGCCACGCACGCACGGCTGGCGTTTCGACGCCGAGATCGAGCTGGTGGATCCCTGGGCGCGTGCCGTGAATCTCTGTCAGTGGCATCGCTGGCGCCGCCTGAACACCGGCGCGCAGCCGCATGATTCGCCGCGCGGCCTGGTGCTCGCAGAAGAATACAATTGGGAGGGCGACACGCCGATCCGGCGCCCGACCGAGCAGACCATCATCTACGAGCTGCATGTCGGTGGCTTTACGCGCCATGCCAACTCGGGCGTACAGTATCCGGGGACCTTCCTCGGTCTGATCGACAAGATTCCCTACCTGCAGGATCTCGGCATCACCCATGTCGAGCTAATGCCCATTATGGCGTTCGACGAGCAGGACGTTCCGCCGGGCGTCTGGGACGCCGGGCTGCGCAATTTCTGGGGCTACAGCAGTTTCGGTTTCTTCTCGCCCCATCCCGGTTACTGCGTGACGCCCGAGCAGGGCACGCACCGGCGCGAATTTCGCGACATGGTCAAGGCCCTGCATAGAGCCGGAATCGGCGTCATCCTGGACGTTGTCTTCAACCACACCAGCGAGGGCGGAACGGGCGGCCCGACCATCAGCTTCAAGGGACTCGGCAACGAGACCTTCTATTGCCTGGACGGTCTGGATAAACGGCGCTATCTGGACTTCACCGGTTGCGGCAACACGGTGAACGCCAATCACCCCGTGGTGTCGCGTTTCATCATCGATGCGCTCGAGTACTGGGTGCGCGAGATGCATGTCGACGGGTTTCGTTTCGACCTGGCCAGCGCTATGGCGCGCGATTCAGACGGTCGGCCGATGGCCAATCCACCGGTGCTCTGGGGCATCGAGCTGTCCGATACCCTCAACGCCTCGAAGATCATCGCCGAAGCCTGGGATGCCGCCGGACTCTATCAGGTGGGAAGTTTCCCCGGCTATCGCTGGATGGAGTGGAACGGGTGTTTTCGCGACAGCGTGCGACGCTTTGTACGTGGCGACTCCGGGCTGGTCCCCGAGATCGCCACCCGGCTGGCGGGCAGCAGCGATCTGTATCAGGCCAACCTGCGTCAGCCCATCAACAGCGTCAACTTCGTGACCTGCCACGACGGCTTCACTTTGTGGGATCTCGTCTCCTACGAGCGCAAGTACAACCGCGCCAATTGCGAGGACAACCGCGACGGCACCGACGACAACCTCAGTTGGAACTGCGGTGTGGAGGGGGCGACCGACAACCCCGAGATCCTGGCGCTGCGACGGCGTCAGGCGAAGAATCTGCTCGCCATGATGTTCTTGAGCCAGGGCATCCCGATGCTCTCGGCCGGGGACGAGGTTCTACGCAGCCAGCAGGGCAACAACAACACCTGGTGTCAGGACAACCCATTAGGCTGGTTTGACTGGTCACTGGTCGAGCGCAATGCCGATATGCTGCGCTTTGTGCGCGGTGTGATCGCGTTGCGCAAGCGTCACCCGAGTCTGCGACGCCGCCACTTTTTGTCCGGGCGACCACGCAACGGCAGCGATGTGGCTGACGTGGTGTGGCACGGCACCAGACTCAATGCGCCGGCCTGGGATGATCCGGACGCGCGCGTGCTGGCCTTCACCCTGGCGCGCGCGCGTCAGGACGAGGATCTGTTGCATGTCCTGATCAATATGGACACCGAGGCGCAGCGCTTTGAGATCCCGGCAATCGAGCCGTGCCGCTGGTATTGCGCGGTCGACACCGGACGGGCCAGTCCGACCGATCTCATTCTGCCGGCTGATCAGATTCCACTCGACACGGCCGCTGTGCTGGTGCGGGCGCGCAGCATACAGATCCTCGAAGGACGCTGATCCGGTAACGTTGTGGACGGATCTTTGACCGATCGCCCACTCTTGCCTTACTGTCCGGGTTGCGGGCCGTGCTCAACCGTGATGAAACCGTGCTCAAGGCCGACCGCCGAGGCGTCATCCAGGCGCCGGCCGGACTGTGGTGATCCATGACTGGAACCGATATCGACCACGCACTCGGGTTACACATGCATCAGCCTCCCGGCAACCTGCGTCTCCTGATCGAGGCCAATCCATGGGAGGCCGAGGAGATCATTCGCTGTTACGACCGCGTGCCGCGCTATGCCTTGGCGTATCGGGACGTCGCGCGTCTGCATGTCGGGTTTTCAGGCGTCCTGCTGGAGCAATTGATCGATCCCTGGATTGTCGATCGGTATCGGCACATCGTCGACATTCCGCAAATGCTCCAGCGCTATCGCGAAGCGGACAATATCGAGCTGATCGGCATGGGTTACTACCATCCGATCTTCCCCTTGACGCCGCGCGCCGATTGGTCGGAGCAGTTGCTGCAGGGGCGTTCGCTCATGGAGCAGGTCTTCGGGCGGACGCCGAGCGGATTCTGGCCGCCGGAGATGGCCTTTACAATGGAGATGATTCCGGCCCTGGTGCAGGCGGGCTATCAATATGTGGTCGTCGACGGCGTTCATGTCCGACCGCAGGATGGTATCAACGATATCTTTCGCCCCTATATTGCCTCAAGTAAGGGTGCCTGCATCGCCGTGGTGCCGCGTGATCGGGATGTCTCCAACGCGCAGGAAAGCGGATTGAATCCGGATTGGTTTCGCAACGAGGTCGTCCGGCGCATCGCCGAATCTCCACGACCGCAGGAGGAGCGCATTCTCACGACCTGGTCGGACGGCGAGAACGGCGGCTGGTTTCGCCAGACCCACGAGCCATCCGGATTCTTCGGCTGTTTTTTCGCGCCATACATGGAGCAGGTGCGGGCCGGAACTTATCC
The DNA here is from genome assembly GCA_041741175.1 of Thiocapsa sp. Lineage (GTDB taxonomy): Bacteria > Pseudomonadota > Gammaproteobacteria > Chromatiales > Chromatiaceae > Thiocapsa. The sequence goes on from JBGSKP010000395.1 coordinate 3,218, forward strand.
GATCACCCCGGTGCGTCTGAGCGATTATCTGGAGCGGTTTCCCCCGAGCGCGCCGGCGCTGGTCCAAACCGGCGCCTGGAACGTGGGATCCACATCGGGCCGGGATCTGTCGCAGTGGGCAGGCAGCGAGCGCCAGCGCAGTGCCCTGGCGGAGGTGGAACGACTCAGTGCCCGCTATTGGGATCTCAGCCGTCGAGCCTCGACTCGGCAGATGCACACCGGTGATGCCCTGGCGCGGGCGCGCCGTCTGATCCTTGAGGCGGAGACCAGTTGCTTTCTGTTTTGGGGCGATTCCTGGATCCCGCACCTGCAGGCGCGCACCCATGAAGCGGCGATGGTGCTGGACGAGCTGGAGGCGGCCGCAGAGATTGGCTCTGCGGTGCCGACGCCTCGGCTCGACACCGAGGGCATCGGCGAGTGACCCGCTCCACGTGGCGACTCGGCCCCATTGGGCGACTCGGGCATTCACGGGCGTGAGCACCGATCGCATGCGTCGTTTTCCCCTGGAGGTACAGGGCAGTTACCTGGTGTTGGCGGATGCCTCCGAGGGTGAGCTGCGCGCCTTTTGGCAGGTGAGCGGCAATGATCTGATTCCGGCGCTTGCGGGCTTCGTGCGCGATGGCGCAAAACCTATTCCGGTGCTGCGTCTGCGGCGTCTTCACGCTGGCGGCGCCGAGTTGGTTCGCGAGATCCCGCTGCGCCTGGCCGGGCCGGGGGGGAGTGGAGAGCAGCTCTTTTCAGTCGCAGCGCAATCGGGGCGGTATGACGCCGAGATCGGCGTGAGCGATACCGCCGGGGGTTGGCTGATGCTGGCCCGTTCCAATGGGCTCGATCACGGCGCTCGCGTCGATCTCCGCCTCGGCCCAATTCAGCAGCGATCAATCGTGCCGCGATCGGACCAGCAGTCATCAGTCCGGCCGCAGACGGCAGCGCCGGATGCGGCGGCCTCAATGCCTTCATCCAGGCCCCCATCCATTGCGCCATCCACGCCGCTCGCGCCACGCGCCCCGACCCTCACACCGAAGCCGATGGTCGCTGCCGATGAGCAGGGTGCCGTAGCGACGCTGTTGCCCGATCAGGCCGTCGCCACGACCGCGATTGAGCCGGTCCCCGCACACCCAGACCAACCGCAGGTGTGGGTGGCCACGCTCGGGTCGATCCCCCCGGCGACCGCCTGGACCGGAGATGCGGTAGGGCAGGATGCGGGAGTCGGGTCCGACTGGGCCGTAATCACTGCGGCTGGCGCCGAAGCGGACGGCACAC
>JBGSKP010000396.1:0-4471 GCA_041741175.1 Thiocapsa sp.
TGACCTTCCAATAGAGCGGCGAGCTGAAGGCGAAGCTGAAGGGAATCGCCCAGAGTGCGCGCAGCGGATGGCCGAGCTCCATCATCAGGACCGCGACCCCGCCGAGCAGGCCGGCCAGCGCGAGCCAGAGCGCGCGCCGGATGATGGGTCGGAAGTCCTCGCCGCCGAAGATCAGGGCCATGGAGGCGACCATCGCCAGCCCCGTGGAGGTCAGCAGGAAATAGTCGTAGACGACGATCGGAAAGCCCCAGAAGAGGCCGAGGTTGCTGGTGTTGTAGGCGGCGTGCCCTTCGACCAACACATTGTTGATGGCCATGCCGCCCGCAATCAAGAGCCCGATCAGAGCGAGCAGCATGATGCCGAGCGGTTTGCCGGTGATCTCTTTGTTGGAAACAGTGACGCTGGTCATGGTGATCTCCTCCCCTTAAACCGCGCCCAGCGCGGTATGTGATGTTTTTGGATGGGATCGGCCTCGGCAGACTCGACGATTGTCGGAGCCGGCGCGGTTTAAAGTTCTAAAAAATTTAAAATTCTAAACCGCGTCTCCACGAGGTTCGGAAAAATCCCTAATGCCGACACAAAGTGAACATGACGCATGTTGCTCTGGACGCGGTTTAGCCCTTGTCCGAATCGCTCATGCTGCGCAACGACGGCACCGAGGCCGTCGCGCCGCCCGAGAGGTAATAGACCTGCGGCTTGTTGCCGGTTTCGTCCTTCAGGCGCACGCCGCGCTTGTCCGCAATCATCTTGTTGACGTTGCTGTTGGGCTGATCCAGATCGCCGAAGAAGCGGGCCTTCGGGGCACAGACCCGCACGCAGGCCGGCACGTATTCCTTGAGCTCCGGGATGTCCTCGTCGAGATCCGCAACGCCTTTCGGCGCCTTGCTGACCTTGTGGTAGCAGAAGGTGCACTTGGACACCACACCGTGCGGCTGGATGCCGATCCCGCGCGAGGGATCGTCCTGCGGTCCCTTGTAGGGCGGATCCCATTGTCGACCCGCCTCGCTCGGGAAGACCCCGCGGATGTCGGGCTGCACCACCGCCTTCTCGTCGACATAGAAGCGCACGCCGTAGGGACAGGCGACCTGACAGTATTTGCAGCCGATGCACTTGTTGTAGTCCATCAGTACGAAGCCGCCGTCCGGATCCTTGTAGGTCGCCTTGGTCGGGCAGACCGACACGCATGAAGGGTTCTCGCAATGCATGCAGGGCCGCGGGAACCACATCAGCTTCACGTTCGGATAGGTGCCCTCGTGATAGAAGAGCACGTCCTGCCAGTTCTCGCCGGGTAGGCGGTTGTTCTCCATCGCACAGGCCGTCGTGCAGGCTTGACAGCCGGTGCACTTGTCCAGATCGATGACCATTCCCCATTTCGCCATTTCTGAATCCTCACGTATTGAATCGCGTTTGGTGCGACGGGCAAGCGTCGAGCTTCTGGTCGGTCTCTCATGCACTTCGAGACGTCGGCGTGACGTGATTCAAGTGTTTTCTTTTAAATTCTTGAGCCGCGCTCGGCGGAGGTCTTTGATGTGCTCCGAACGGTGCTCTACCCTCACGCGTTACGATTAAGTTTGGGCGCGGCTCAAGCAGGGGCGATGCTCACCTTGGTGGTGTAGTAGCTGCACTGTCCCGTAATCCGATCCGACTGATTGACCGTGATCTCGCCGCAGTGCCCCGGCAGGCGATCCTTGGCCCAGCGTCCCATCGCCCAATGCCCGTGCTCCATCGGGAAGACGATGGTGTCGGGCCGGCAGCCCTCGTAATACTTGCAATAGCCCTCGATGCTGCCGAGGTCGGAGCTCAGACGAACCTTCGCGCCGTCGGCGATGCCGCGTTCGCGCGCGGTCTGCGGATTGATCTCGATGTAGGCGGTCTTGCGCCCGCCCAGGACGGGTTGCAGGGTGGCGATGGCGATCGGGAGATTGGCGCCGCGACCCTCGGCATGCATGGCGACCTTGGGCGTGACCATATAGAGATCGCCGCCGCCCGGATGGACCGGCTCTTCCCAGTGCGGGAACATCAACTTCCTCGGGTCGCGGCCGGTCTTCTGCGCAATCCAGTCGGCATTGGACTCGAGCCAACCGGAGCGCAGCTCGAACTTGCCCGAGTCGGTCTTGAAGAGGTCGGCCTTCACCTCCTCCTCGGTCATGACGATCGTGTAATCCGCGCCGTCCCATTTGCGGAACTCGCCGTCGACGAACCGGTAGATGTAGGGCTTCTTGTACCAGACGCCCTTTTCCTTCCAGCTCTCGAAGTCGTTGACCCCGTTGTCGCCCGGATCCGTCTCGAAGCCTTTCGCCAGATGACGAATGACGTTCTCGGTGTTGTCGAGCGCCTTGTAGTACTCGCCCATCGGTCCCTTGATGCGCTTGCCGATCTCGATGAGGGTGTCGCCGTAATACTTGGTGTCGTAGAGCGGCTTGACGGCCGGTACGCGCAGCTGCGCCATCGGCCAGCCCTTGAAGGGGTAGGTCGGCGCGTCCTGCAGGCGCTCCAGATAGGTGTGATCGGGCAGGATCAGATCGGCGAACATGGCCGTCTCGCCCGGGAAGGGCGAGGTGTCGATGACGAACAGCTCCTTGAGCGCCTCTTCCCAGACCTGACCGTCGGGGGCGGTCCAGATCGGATTGGTCAGATAGAACATGACGGTGTCGAGCTTGTAGGGCTTGCCCGCGAGCGAGTTGGGCCCGAGCTCCTGGAGCATGTTCTTGGCGAGCAGATAGCCGTCCTTCTCGCCCTTCAGGTCGATGCGCGGCTGCGTCTTCCAGAGGCCGTTCGCGGCGTAGTCATCGGTGAAGTCCTTCGGATCGACGGGCATGGGTCCGTAGGACGGGCCCATCTGGTACATCAGCCCGCCTTTGGCATAGAAGGATCCGACCAAGGCGTTGAGCGCATGGATCGCCATGCCGTTGAGCACGCCGTTGGAATGGGCATGCGCGCCGCGCTCGAACAGGGCGATGCTCGGTCGCGTGGTGCCGAACTCGTGGGCGGTGGCCAGGATGTCGCGCTCGTAGAGGCTGGTGACCTCGGCGGCCCAGGCCGGGGTGCGGTCCTTGAGCTCGGTGTTCCACCAGTCGACCAGTCCCTTGACCCATTTCTCCTCGAACAGGGCGGGGTCGACCCGTTCGCCGGTCTTGAAGCGATTCACCCCGTCGGTGAAGTCGCCGACGAAGGAGCGCTCCCAGAGTCCGTCGGTGAGAATCACATGGGCGATCGCCAGCGCCAAGGCCCCGTCGGTGCCCGGCTTGATCATGAGTGCCCGATCCGAGCCGGCGAGGGTCGTGTTGATGTGAATGTCGACCGCGGTGATTCGGGTCTTGGGCACCTTCACGCCGCGGATATAGCCCCAGACCTGCATGTTGTTGTTGTAGGGCCGAAAGGCTTCGAGGAAGCCGACGCCGAACATGAGCAGCATGTTGGCGTTCGTATAATCGTAGGCGTTGTAGCTGCCGATCCCGTCCAGTGCCTTCTTCGACAGTATGCTGCCGTCCGAGCACATCGATGAGTGACCGATCGGCACATTGGGCGAGCCGTAGAGCTCCCCGAAGGTGCCCTGCAGACCGGCGCAGGAGGCGCCCCACCCGCGGCCGTAGCAGAGCGCGAAGCGATGCGACTCGCCCTTGTCGCGCAGCGTGTTCAGGCGCTCGGCGACCGTGTCGAGTGCTTCTTCCCAGGAGATCGGCACGAAGCCCGGATCCTCGTTGCGCCCCTTATTCGGATTGGTGCGCTTCATCGGCCCTTTGAAACGGTCGGGATCGTAGAGGATGTAGGTCCCGAGCGGGCCCTTCGGACAAAGTTTGCCGTTGGAGATGGGATGCTCGGCGCTGCCGTAGATGGCATGGACCCGCCCGTCGGTGGTGTAGACATCGATGCCGCAGCGTGCCGGGCACTGATGACAGATGCTTTTGGTGATCTTGGTCTCGGCGGGCGTCTTGGCCGCTTGTGCCTCGGCCTCGCGCAGCGTGGTCAGGGCGCCTCCGCCCAGTCCGACCGCGCCCAAGGCGCCGGCCGTGCCGCTGGCCTGCAGGAAGCGGCGGCGCGAGAGTCCTGTGCTCAGGATGTCCATCGGTGGTCTCCTCCGGTGTTGTTGTTGGATGGGTTTGTCGGCTTCCAGCCTCCTGCCTCCTGCCTCCTGCCTCCTGCGGTAAGCTCTCAGCGCTCAGCTTCCGGCCTTCGGCGTATTGGGCTGGTGGCCGGAGGCTGGCGGCTGGCGGCTGAACGCCAAAAAAGCACTGCGGGCGAAGTCTCGATCGCGTCGGCATGCGGGGCAGACGGGTTCGGGATTGCTGTGGTCCGCTCCGCACTCGGGACAGGTCCGTGTCGCATGTCGGGTGAGGCGTTGGGGTGTTCGATCGGCCGTCGTCTCGCCCGAGACGTCGAGCTTCAGTGCCTGCTCGGGGCAGAGTCGGGTGCAGAGATCGCAGCCAATGCAGGCTGCGGCGTCGAAGCGCAGACCCCGCGCCGCGTCATC
>JBGSKP010000397.1:0-21696 GCA_041741175.1 Thiocapsa sp.
CGACGACTTCGGCGCGCCAGCCGCCGGCCTCGGGCACGTCCGCCGTCGGTTTGACCGGGCCCTCGACCGGCGCGCAGTTGGCCAGCGGCACCCAGAGCAGACCAAGACCCAGCCAAGCGAGCATACGCATCATGGCACGACCTCCTCTGCCGACTCGACAACGCCTTCCTTCACCCGCTCTGGCAGCTCGGACGGCGACTCCCCGCGCACTTTCAATCCGTCGAAGGGGTCAGGCGCAGTGCGCACATAACCGACCGCTTTGATCTTTTCCAGATAGTCGAACCACAACGGCTGCCAGGCGCGGCCGAGTTTGTACAGATACGGCCAGTCATAAAGACCCGATTTATGACCGTCATCGAAAAAGATCTTCACCGCGTAATTGCCAACCTGCTGCAGATCGGTGATGTTGACCTCTTCCTTTTTGACTTGCAGCTTAGCGGTGTTGGGCGAGTGACCGCGCACCTCGGCGGACGGCGAATAGACCCGAAGGTATTCGCACGGCAACCGGAAGCGCGCCCCGTCGTCGAAGGCGATCTCCAGGATCCGGGACTTCTGGTGCAGATTGATCTCTGTGGGAAGGGCGCGTGGCTCCATCTGTCATTCCTCGAAATAGGCGGATGTGCGAATCGGCAGCGCGTGTCCGACTGCGGTTTGATCCGCATTGACCGGACGCGTCGTCTCCCGTGCGAGTCCGTTGGTCCGGATTGCGCCGATCACCGGGATAGCCGGGCGGTTCGAATCAGGCGGCAGCGCCCAACTCCATCGCGCGCCGACGCCGCAATGCGCACTTTGCTTCGTCGGCCGCCGACTGGGTCGGCTCGGGCCAACCGGAGCAGTGCCGCTCAATCAGACCCACGAGCATATCGATATGGGCGGGGGCATCGTTGAGGCAATGGATATAGCTGAACTGCTCCCCGCCGGCACCCATAAAGTAGCCCCGATTCTCCTCGTCGATCTCCTCGATGGTCTCAAGACAGTCTGCCGAAAAACCGGGCGAGAGCACCTGCACGGATCGCACGCCTTCCGCCCCCCATGTCTTGAGCGTCTCGTCCGTGTAGGGCTTGAGCCATTCCTGGAAACCGACACGCGATTGAAACGTCAGCGTCCAGCGCTCGCGCGCCAGACCAAGCCGATCGGTCACCAGGCGTGCCGTCTTCTGGCAGTGACAGAAGTAGGGGTCGCCCTTGTCGAAATAATCCTTTGGAATCCCATGGAATGAAAACAGCAGACGCTCGGGCTCGCCGTGCTCGGCCCAATGGCTGCGGATGCTCTGGGCAACGGCGTCGATATAGGCCGGCTCATCGTGGTACTGGTTGATGAATCGCAGCTCGGGCAGCCAGCGCCAGCGCGAGAGCTCGTGCGAGACGGCGTCGAACACCGAGGCCGTTGTCGAGCCCGAGTATTGCGGATAGAGCGGAAAGACCAGCACCCGTTGCGCGTTGGCCTGGCGCAGCTCGGCGAGTGCCGCGGGAATCGAGGGATTGCCGTAACGCATCCCTAAGGCGACCTTGACCGGACCGGCGAAATCCGTGCTCAGACGTGCCTGCACGGCGGCGGCTTGACGCTGGGCGATGCTCAGCAGTGGCGAGCCGTCGTGCGCCCACACCGATTGATACGCCTTGGCGGAGCGCGCCGGGCGAACCCGCAGGATCACGGCATGCAGCAGCGGAAGCCAAAGCGCGCGCGGCAGCTCCACGACACGCGGATCGGCCAGAAACTGGGCCAGATAGCGGCGCACAGCCGGCACGGTCGGCGCATCCGGGGTGCCGAGGTTGACCAGCAGGATGCCGAGGCTTTCCGGGGCATCGTGGCGAAAATCAGCGGTGCTTACAAACGTCATAACTGCGTCTCGGCTTGGAAGTGAATGCGGTGATCGATAACGCCAATCGGGCGCCAACCGGCGCGAGCGAGGCGCCGGGGAAACGCCTGTGAGACGCCGATTGGATTCAGGCGAGGCGGCCGCTAAGCCGCACCTCGACCCGAATTCGGTTGAAGAGACCCTGATCGAGAAACACTGGGTAGAGGCGCCAGACCGCATCGACAAGTCGTGCATGCGAGGCAGCCGCCTGCTCGAGCTCCAGGCGGGTCGCATCGCCCAGGTCCGGACGACCCAACAGATAGGGGGACAAGCCAGCTTCGATACTCGTCGAACAGCCTACGGCCACGATGCCCTGGAAGGGATTGACGCGCCGCATCGCGTAGCAGCCTGTCAGCCGGCAAGGGCCACCCGATCCAACTCAGTCGTGAGCCTGTGCCGACAAGCGCGCATAAAGCGCGCGATAACGCACCGGATCAGGGGCGCCGAACACCGGATCTTCCGAGGCCGGCGCCTGCGCCTCGATCTGCGCCCAATCCGCGTCGTCCAGCACCGCAAGCGCAATCGGGAACGCCTCTGCGTCCTCGAGTCGCTTGTGGGCGCGCAGTGTTCCGATCAGCTCCCGCCCATGCGCTTCCACGTCTTCACGCAGCGAGACCTCCTCGCGCAGGATGCCGTCGAGCGATTGACGAAAGCGCTTGCTCAATTGTCCCAGCATTTTATGTTGCCGCGTCAACACATCAAAGACGTCGTGCCGCTCGGTTCCTTTCTCCAGGACACGTGCGAAGATCATGTCCTCGGTTGGGTGATGGACGATGTCCGAGTAGTTGTCCATGTACTCGAGCATCTCGCACATCAGATCGTAATCGGGCTCTGCCCCATCGTGAAAGCGATCCAGGAGATCTTCGAACAGGTCAAGCAGCCTTGCGAGACGGACGTGATCCTGATCGAGCCGGGTCATAACCGGATGCATGGGCTTATCCTCTTGACAGCGGTGCAGGTCGATTCAGTATGCCACCATCGCCCGATTTCCTAAACGATAAGCGCGCTCGGCTTACCGATCGCATGCGTCACGCACTGGCGGCGGCGCGCGCGCGGCGCCGCGCCAGCCAACGCCAGATGATTCCCCCTGGCGCTGTATTGCCGGTCAGGACGTAGTCGAGTGCATTGAGGTTCTGCATGGTCCAGACCATCCTGCGACTTGCTTCCACGCGCCCACACAGAAGCAGGACATCTCCGGCACGGACACGCTCATCGGGCTCCGGCAGCAATGCGCGTGAGTCGCCGTGGCGGAGCATCAGCACCATAGCGGGCAAGGATGCATCGCGATCGCGCGGATCGCGCAACAGCTGTGCGACAGTCAAGGCAACGCCGCGCTGCGTGGCACTGCACAGCGCCGGCGCCTCGACCTCATCGACCACGATCTCCCAGACATGCGGAACCTCGTCGTCGACCAGCGCCGCTATCCGGGCGACCAGCTCGCACGCCCAAGCGTCCTCCCGATAACGCGCGAAGGTGGTGAATTCAGACAGGAGCGGCGTGCCGAGCCGCACCCGGATCCGGTCGGCAATGATACTGCTGGGGATCATGACGACCTGCGCACCGACGCGCTCGAACAGCACCTGATTGTGTTTGTGATTCTGACGGGCCACGACGAAGAGTTCCGGCTTCAGCTCCAGCGCCGTGATAACGATGGACAGATTGTCGGCGTCGTCATCGGTGCCGGCAACCAGGCCGACAGCATCGTGGATTCCGGCCTGCTCCAGGGTCACGGCCTCGGTACCGCGCCCGTGAATCACGCCCTCCTTGGGGATACCGGTTTTGTGCGGGACCGCCTCGATCACGGTGAGCTGCAGGCCCTGCTCGCTCAGATGCCGGTACATCGCCTTGCCGAATCGGCCATAGCCACAGAGGACCCAATGTCCTGTCGTCGGCGGATAGATGGGCGTATCCAGTGCCTCTCCCTCAAAGCCCGACAACCAGTTGCCGAGCAAGCTCAGGCAGGGCGCCTGCACGGCGATGGCCATGTCGAGCGCGAAGGTATCGAAGGGGTCGTAGATGTGATCCGTGCCGACGGAGGCCATGTTGGCCTGCACCTCATGCGAATCGGACCGACAGATCACCCTGATCTGTGGATGCATCAGCTTGGCCGAAATGGCGATCTTTAGATTGGTCTCGTTGACGTTGGTCAGCGCCACGACACCTTGACAGAGCGGGTGCTGCAGACCGGCGGCGTCGAGATTGGTCGGATGCCGCGCGTCGGCGCACAGGGCAGGCACGTATTCGCGCTGATTGTCCAGCTTGAGCTGATTGATCCGATCCTCGTCGATGTCGATGACAACGGCATGGCGGTGACGGTCGGTCAGGCTCTGCACCAGGGCGGTGCCGGTCTGACCGTAGCCACAGACCAGGTAAAACGGATCGCGCAGGCGCCGCACGCGGCGGCGGAAGCGTTGCTCGCGGATGGCGCGCTGAAAGGTCACGTCCTGGAACAACGCGATCAGCGTCCCGATCGCGTACACCCAGACGGCAACCGTTGCGAAGACGCAGAACGACACCCAGAGCCGCTGCGCGTCGGTGAATGCATTAGGCAGTTCACCGAACCCGATGGTCGTCGACATATAGCTGACGAAATAAAAGGCATGAAAAAAGCTCAGCTGAACCGGGGCGCCGTTCGCATCCTGGGCCGGGATCAGAACCATACCCGCCATCGCCGCACCGTAGGTGCCGATCAGCACCAACAAGGGCGTGCGCATGCGGCGAAAAATCAGATAGACGATATTGTCCATGAGCAGACTCGAACGGTTGAGGGTCGAGCGCCGGACCTCGGGCCGGCGCGGCAGGCAGGGTTGCGAGGCGGGGTTCGCCTCGACGCACATCACCGCTGCGCGAATGCAGCTTCGCCTTGAACAACCTGAACCCTGCCGACGACGGCAGAGCCTGCACAGACTGACCCAAGCCGGTACGCAGACCCTGGCCGCTGCGTCGGACGCGTTTCAGCGACGCAGGGTGAAGGTTTCGATCACCAGCAGCACGACCGAGATGACGTTGGCGATCATGGCACCTCCGCTTAAGGAGACGATGCTTGACATCACCGCCGGGGTTATCCCGGTTTCCGTCGCGTGAGCGGCGATCGCCCAGACCAGAACCGCCGCCACGAGCTGCAGCATCGCCACCAGACTGGTTGCCAGCAGGAGGGCGCCCATGTGGGAGCGATCCCCGAACTTGAGCACCGTCGCCACGAGGTTAACCAGAACGACGGCGAAGAGCTCCCAGGTGTGGTGGTGTTCCGGGTTGTCGATCTCGCCGACAAAGAAACCGAAATTCAACGTCAAAGCCAGGACGATAAAGAAACCGAAGATGACCTTCTCAGGGTTCACTGACAGGTACTCCTGCGCGGGTGATGATGGAGACGTGATCGCAACTTTCGCGCGAGAGAGAGGATAACCCGCCCTTACGCGGCCGAGAGCTTGGCTTCGGCGGCGCGACGCTCGGCCAATGCACGGTGCATCATGATGTTGAGCATGCGCACTGTCGCTCCGATCGCGGCAAAAACCTGATTGGCATGGACGCCTCGGGTACGCAGCTCCCCTTGATCGGTGTCCCAGGTGATGCTGCATTCGGTGAGCGCATCGGTGCGACCGCCCTTGGGGATGCGAATCTCGTAATCGATCAGGGTGGGCAGGATGAGACCGCGCTTTTTGACGATCTTGGCCAAGGCGTTATTAAAGGCATCGAAACCGCCGTTGCCGCTTCCCACAGCTGTGTAGATCTCCTCGGCGATGCACATCTTGATGCTTGCGGTGGACTCCAGATCCAGGGTCGAGGAGACCGAGCAGGCGATGAGCTCGGCATGATTATAGTCTTTGCTCTCCAGCACCTCGGCGATGATGAAGGGTAGATCCTCGATCGTGATGGTCTTTTTGGAGTCGCCGAGTTCAACGATTCGCTTCAGCACCTTGGCCTGATTCTCTTCGGAAAGACTGATGTCCAGACGTTCCAAATTCTTCGCGAGCGACGCCTTGCCGGCGAGTTTACCGAGGGCGTATTTGCGCCGACGCGCGAAGCGCTCCGGTGAGAGTCGGGTGTGGTAGAGGCTGCCCTTGCGGTCCCCGTCGGCATGGATGCCGGCGGTCTGTGTAAACACATCGGCACCGATAATCGGCGCATTGTCGGCGATCCGCTTGCCCGAGAAGTATTCAACCAGCTCGCTGATGCGCGCCAGATGGGTCTCGTCGATGCCGATCTCCAGGCCGAGCTGGTCGCGCAGGTTGACCGCGACCTCCGCCAGGGAGGCATTGCCGGCGCGTTCGCCGAGACAGTTCACGGTGCAGTGCACGGCCGCTGCGCCCGCGCGCGCGGCAGCGAGCACGTTGGCGGTCGCCAGTCCGTAGTCGTTGTGCGGGTGGAAATCCAGCTTGATGCCCGGAAAGTGTCCGAGCATGTCCGTGAAGGCATCGAAAACCCGCTCCGGGGTCATCACACCCAGGGTATCGGGAAGCATGAAGTGACCGATCCCGCAGTCGGCGAGCCGCTCGACCAAGCCGAACACATAATCCGGATTGTCGCGGTAGCCGTTCGACCAGTCCTCCAGATAGAGGTTGACGGCAAGCCCGCGCTCATGCGCGATCGCAATCGTGTCTCGGACATCCGCCGCATGCTGATCCAGGGTCTTGCCGAGTTGGCAGCGGCAGTGCTTCTCGCTGCCCTTGGCGAGCAGGTTGATGACGTGCCCACCGGCGCCCCGGATCCAGTCCACGCTGCGCCCACCGTCGACGAAACCCAGGACTTCGATGCGACGGGCAAGGCCGCGCTCTTGCGCCCAGGAAATGATCTGGGAGACCGCGTGGGCCTCGCCGGAGGAGACGCGCGCCGAGGCGACCTCGATCCGGTCCACGCGCACCAGCTCAAGCAGCACCTTGGCGATATTGACCTTCTCATCGGGAGAAAAGGACACGCCCTGGGTCTGCTCGCCGTCGCGCAGCGTGGTGTCCATGATGTGGACATAGCGGGCCGACTCACTCATGAACGGCACCTCAACAGCGTGACAGATCGGATCATCAAACCGCTCCGGACGCCGATTCGGCGCCCTGTCCGGTGTTCGTTCCGGCGCCCTGAAAGGTCGCCCGCAGGTGCGCCTTAAGCGCCGCGGGATCCGCATCGAGCTCGACACAGCGGGTCGGTAGATCCATCAACCCCTGCAAGGACGCTGGCAATGGCGCATCGTGCCCGACGGCCTGACGGATCGCTTCGTTGAACTTGGCGGGGTGGGCGGTCGCAAGACAGATCAGATCCGACCTCGCCCCGCCGGCCTTCACGCCCACTGCGGTATGCGGGCACAGGATGTAACCGCTGGCGGCTTCGGTCTGCCGGATCTGCTCAAGCGTCTCGTCATCGCTCACCGCGACGGCGTCGAAATCGGTCTGAACCTGGCCATGGTGGCTCGCGTCGACTTCAAGCCGGCCGGTGCGCTGCAGCGCGTCAAGGAGATTGCGCACGGCCTGCGCATCGCCGTTGTAGAGAAAATACAGATACCGCTCGAAATTCGAGGCGATCTGGATGTCCATTGCCGGACTGAGTGTTTGATAGACCTCGCCGACGGCGTAGACACCTGTGCTGACGAAGCGCGTCAGGATGTCGTTGCGATTGGTTGCGATGATCAGGCGATCGATCGGCACACCCATCCGCTTGACGAGATAGCCCGCGAAGACGTCCCCGAAGTTACCGGTCGGCACAGCAAAACTCACACGACGCTCGGGATCTCCGCCGCTCCGGCGCGCCCAGGCAAACACGTAATAGACCATCTGGGCCAGGATGCGCGCCCAATTGATCGAATTGACCGCGCCGAGGCTGAATGCGGATTTGAACGGCAGGTCGTTAAACAGGTCTTTGACGATCCGTTGCGCGTCGTCAAAGCTCCCGCGCACGGCGATATTGTGGACGTTCGCATCCAGCACGGTGGTCATCTGACGTTCCTGGATCGGCGAGACCCGGCCCTTGGGATGCAGCATGAAGATGCTGATACGCGCCTTGCCGCGCACCCCATCGATGGCCGCGGAGCCAGTGTCGCCGGAGGTGGCGCCGCAGATATTGAGCTCACGTCCGTCGCGGGCCAGGAGATATTCGAACAGGTTGCCTAGAAATTGCAGCGCGACATCTTTGAAAGCGGCGGTCGGACCATGGAACAGCTCAAGTATCCGCAGATCACCGACCTGGGTCAGGGGCGTCACCTCCGGATGCGCAAACGTGGCATAGGAGCGCTCGATGAGGTCGCGCAGATCCTCAGGCGGGATCTCCTCGCCGATGAAAGGCGTCATCACCTCGAAGGCAAGATCCTGGAAACGCAGTCCGGACCAATCGCGCAGGGTCGCGGCATCGACACCGGGGAGCTCCGTTGGAACAAGAAGGCCCCCATCGGTCGCCAGACCCATCAACACCGCATCGGCGAAGCCGACCGGGACGATTCCACCACGCGTGCTCGCATACTGCATCATGTCGATCAAACCCTTGCGCCGATGTTGGTAACCTCAAGCTGCCTTGCAGAGTAAGAAACCCCACGTCCGTTGGCAACCGGGATTCCGTCCGGGATTCCGCCGGGTCACCCCACCAGGCCGGCGAGCAGTGGATTGCATCAATACACTGCATTGATTTTTGACTTGATCGGTCGATCTCTACAGTCGTTGACAGCACGGCGTAGCGGGCCAGACAATGCTAAAGCTTCGCTTCGGGCTTCGAGGCAAGCGTACATGAGCCAGGCTTACCGGACCGAGCCCCGAGGCAAGGCCGGCTTCGCGACTGAAAAAACAAACGGGCTCGGGTCGCGCGACAGACCGATTCGCTCAGCGAGTCGGCAACAATAAGATCGATCGAGGGGGCAGCAATTTCGGCCGACCAGCCATCCGCACGCGGATGGTGCAATCATCGCCCCGTCACCCCGACCCAAAAACCAACCCGACAACACGGAGTGACTCAGACCCATGACACCTGACAAACGCGCGGAATACTGGAGCGCAAACCTGCGGCTCCTCGCAGTTCTCCTGTTCATTTGGTTCATCGTGTCGTTCGGCTTTGGCATCCTTCTGGTGGAGCCGCTGAATGCCTTCTATCTCGGTGGTTACCCACTCGGTTTCTGGTTCGCCCAACAGGGATCCATCTACGTGTTTGTCGTGCTGATTTTCGTTTATGCGCTGTCGATGAACAGACTCGACCAAAAATTCGACGTCGGCGAAGAGTAAGGAGCGCAGATTAATGACCGCACTGACTTCACTTGAGATCTGGACTTACAGCATCGTCGGCGCGACCTTCGCGCTCTACATTGGGATTGCGATCTGGGCCCGCGCGAAGACCACCGGCGATTTTTACGTCGCGGGCGGGGGCGTTCACCCGGTCGCCAATGGCATGGCGACCGCAGCGGACTGGATGTCGGCCGCATCATTCATCTCCATGGCCGGGATGATCGCCTTCGGCGGTTACGGCGGATCGGTCTTTCTGATGGGTTGGACAGGCGGCTACGTGCTGCTGGCGCTGCTCCTGGCCCCGTACCTGCGCAAGTTCGGTAAGTTCACGGTGCCGGAGTTCATCGGCGACCGCTATTACTCGCAAACCGCACGGGTTGTGGCCGTCATCTGCCTGATCCTGGCATCGGTCACCTACGTCATCGGCCAGATGACGGGTATCGGTGTAGCCTTCTCGCGGTTCCTGGGCGTGACCTACGAGATGGGTATCCTCGTCGGCATGGGTATCGTCGCCATCTACGCCATCACCGGCGGCATGAAGGGCATCACCTACACCCAGATCGCACAGTATGTCGTCCTCATCTTCGCCTACACGGTCCCGGCGATCTTCATTTCCATGAACCTGACCGGCAACCCCATCCCGCAACTCGGCCTCGGCAGCGAGTACACGCGCGACGGTGTCGCAAGCGGCCTCTCCCTGCTCGCCAAGCTCGATCAGGTGGTCACCGACCTCGGCTTCAAGGAATACACCACGCAGGTGATGGGCAGCTCGCTCAACATGTTCGTCTACACCCTGTCGCTGATGATCGGCACGGCCGGACTTCCCCACGTTATCATCCGCTTCTTTACCGTCCCCAAGGTCAAGGATGCACGCTTCTCGGCGGGTTGGGCGCTGATCTTCATCGCCATTCTCTACACCACGGCACCGGCCGTCGGCGCAATGGCTCGCCTGAATCTGATGGATACCATCCAGATCGGGCCGGTCGGCACCGAGACGGGAAACCTGGTCTACGACGAGCGTCCCGATTGGTTCAAGCGTTGGGAGACCACAGGTCTGCTCAAGTGGGAAGACAAGAACGACGACGGTCGTATCCAATACTACGACGATAAGAACGAGGCGTTCGCCGCAAAAGCTGAAGGGTTTGGCTGGAAGGGCAACGAGATGGTCACGGTCAACAACGACATCATGGTGTTGGCCAACCCCGAGATCGCCAATCTGCCGGCCTGGGTCATCGCCTTGGTCGTCGCCGGCGGCCTCGCTGCGGCGCTCTCGACGGCGGCGGGTTTGCTGCTGGCCATCTCCTCCTCGATCTCTCACGACCTTCTGAAGGGCGTCTTCATGCCGAAAATCTCGGAGAAGAAGGAGCTCATGGCGGGGCGTCTGTCGATGATCGGCGCTATCATCCTCGCGGGTTATCTGGGACTCAATCCACCGGGATTCGCGGCCGGAACCGTCGCCATCGCCTTCGGTCTGGCGGCCTCCTCGATCTTCCCCGCGCTGATGCTGGGGATCTTCGCAAAACGGATGAACTCGCTGGGCGCGGTCGCCGGCATGATCGGCGGCGTGACCATCACGCTGCTGTATGTCTTCCAGCATAAGGGCATCTTCTTCGTGAAGGGGACCGAGTTCCTGATGCCTGAGATGGGCATGGGTGCGAACTGGTTCTTCGGGATCACGCCGGAGGCATTCGGTGCGGTCGGTGCCCTGTTCAACTTCATCGTCGCCTTCGTGGTCTTCAAGTTCGCGGCACCGCCTCCGGAGCACATCCAGCACCTCGTCGAGGATGTCCGCATCCCGCGCGGCTCCGGAGTGGCAACCGGTCACTAAGTCGCGCGCCGTCCGGCGAGGCGTCTGAAGCCGACGCCTCGCCGGCGACCGGATCGAGCCGCCCGAGGAGCAGTCCCCGGAACGACTCGAGAGGGTTCGAGCCCCGCTTCGGCGGGGCTTTTCATTGACAGCGAGTCTGCCCTACGGGGTCAGCGCGAGGGGTCGCCCGATGCAGATCGAGCTAATCGAAATTAGAGACTTTCTAGCCAGTCACCCACCCTTCGATCAACTGCCCGAAGACACGCTGGAACGTCTGCCACGGCGTTTATCGGTGCGTTACTTCCGCCGCGGCACGCCCTTTCCGCCCGAGGATGCCGACCCGTCCTGCGTCTATCTGCTGCGCCGCGGTGCAGTGGAGCTGCGTGATGCTCAGGGCGAACTGGTCGGTAAGCTGGCCGAAGGCGATCTGTGCGATATGCCCTGCCGGATCACACCAAACAGCAGGCAATTTCACGGCAATACCTCGGAAGATACACTCGTCTATGCCCTGCCCTGCGCCGAGCTGGAGCAGTTGCGGGCCGGGCATCCAGCCTTCGCGGAACATTTCGACCAGTCCATCTCCAGCCGGCTGCGCAAGGCGCTGGATATCATGGTGGATGCGCCGGCTGCCGGCACCGGCCTGATGACGGTGCAGATCGGCAGCATGCTGAACCGCGACCCGATCGTTGCGACCCCCGAGACCAGCATCCGCGAAGCCGCCAAAGTCATGTCCGATCACCGGGTTTCCTCGCTCCTGCTCATGGAGGGCGATCGGCTGGCCGGGATGATCACCGACCGGGATCTCAGAAGCCGGTGCGTCGCCGTCGGCTTATCGAGCGATCGTCCGGTGCGCGAGATCATGACCGAGAAGCTGCAAACCGCACAGGTCGACACCCTGGGGTTTCAGGCCCTGATCACGATGACCCGCCTGAACGTCCACCACCTCCCGGTGCTCGACGGCGAGCGCGTCGTCGGGTTGATCTCGACCACCGACCTCACGCGCTTCCAGAGCGCCAACGCGGTGTATCTGGTCGGCGATATTCATCGCGCGACCTCGATCGAGACACTGATTCAGATCAGCTCCAAGATTCCGGAGCTCCAGGTGCATCTCGTCAACGGCGGCGCCACTGCCAACCATGTGGGCCAGGCGATCAGCGCGGTCACGGACGCCATCACGCGCCGCCTCATCGATCTGGCCGAGGCCGATCTGGGCAGCCCGCCGGTCCCCTACGCCTGGATTGTCGGCGGGTCCCAGGCACGACGCGAGCAGTCCTCGCACTCGGACCAGGACAATGCGTTGTTGATCGCCGACCACGCCAAAGCGGATGACGACGCCTATTTCGCGGCACTGGCCAAATTCGTGAACGACGGACTCGACGCCTGCGGTTTTGTCTATTGCCCCGGCGACGTCATGGCATCAAATCCGAAATGGCGCCAGCCGTTGCGAATCTGGCATAAATACTTCACCAACTGGATCCTGAAGCCCGAGCCGCGGGCATTGATGTTCTCCAATGTTTTTTTCGATCTGCGTGCGGTCCACGATCCGGACGGTCTGTTCGAGGAGCTTCAAGAGCGCGTCCTGGAGCGATCGAAGGCCAATCGAATCTTCATCGCCTACATGGTGGCGAACGCACTGAAGTATCGGCCGCCATTGGGCTTCTTCCGCAATATCGTGCTGATCCAGGGCGGTGAGAACGACCACACCTTCGACATCAAGCACAAAGGAGTCGTACCAATCGTCGACCTGGCCCGCATCTATGCACTCTCAGCGGGCCTTTCCGAGATCAACACGATCGAGCGCTTAAGCGCCGCGGCCGAACAGGGCGCGTTAAGTAAGGATGGCTCCGCCAATCTGATCGACGCCGTCGAGTTCGTCGGCACGCTGCGGATGCGCCATCAGGCCCATCAGCTCAGCCACGGTCAGAAGGCCGATAACTTCGTCTCCCCCGATGAGCTCTCGCCGCTTGAGCGAGGACACTTGAAAGATGCCTTTCTCCTGGTGAACACCATGCAGGAGTCGCTCGGTCAGCGCTATCAATCCGGCCGCTTCGCGTAGGACTCTGCCGTGCTTCAACTGCTGGATTGGAAACGCCGTTGGCGACTGCGCCGCACCCGCTCCGAACCCATGCGCGGCTACCTCGCCCATCCGTTTCCCCTCGCGAGAACGGACTACCGGGAGGTCGAGTATCTGGCGATCGATCTGGAGACGACCGGGCTGGACATCGCCAAAGACCTCATCCTAAGCGTAGGCTATGTGGGTGTTCGGGGAACCTCCATCGACCTGTCGAGCGCGCGCCACCGGGTCGTTCGGATCGACCGCTCGATCCCGGAGGCCACCGCCGTGATCCATCAGATCACCGACGACGAGGCCGCTCAGGGCGGCGAGCTCGCCGAGATCCTGGAGGAGTTGCTCGAAGCGCTGGCCGGGAAGGTGATGATCGCGCACCATGCGCGGATCGAGCGCGGCTTTCTCAGCAACGCCTGTAAACGGCTCTGGCGACAGCGGCTGATCATGCCTGTCGTGGACACGCAGACACTCGCCCTGCGCACCTTCGAGCGGCGTCAAACCCCGTTCAAGGCATCGGATCTACGCCTGCATGCGCTTGGAGATCGCTACAATCTGCCGCACTACGGCGCGCACAATGCGCTCAGCGATGCGCTGGCATCCGCAGAGCTGTTTCTTGCGCAGGCGGCGTATCGCGACGACGGCGATGGATTGCCGCTGCGGGACTTCCTGTGCTGAGGCGCACAGCCTGCGCAGACGATGCGGACACCACCGCTAGATGTGCCCTATTGGAGCGTTTACTATTGAGCGCTCTCGGGCGCCGGCACGCCGGACTGGCATCACGGCGTCGGCACTGAAATCACTTCACCAAAGAGAGGAACACAGCACCATGTCGGAAGAAAAGGTCTACCCGGTTCCGGCCGCCATCGCCGCCAGAGCCCATGTCAACGCCGAGCAGTACGCGCAGATGTACCGGCGATCCCTGGACGACCCGCAAGGCTTCTGGGCAGAACAGGCAGAGACGTTTCTGACCTGGTCCAAGAAGTGGGATTCGGTCATGGACTACAGCTACAAGGCCGAGGACCTGCACATCAAATGGTTCCAAGGCGGTCAGTTGAATGTCTCCTACAACTGCCTGGATCGTCATCTTGAGACCCGCGGCGATCAGGTCGCGATCATCTGGGAAGCCGATAACCCGGCAGAAGACCGCAAGATCACCTATCGCGAGCTGCACGCGGAGGTGTGCCAGCTGGCGAACGTGTTCAAGGCCCGCGGCGTCCAAAAGGGAGACCGTGTCTGCATCTATCTGCCGATGATCCCCGAGGCGGCGGTCGCCATGTTGGCCTGCACGCGGATCGGCGCCACGCACTCGATCGTCTTCGGTGGCTTCTCCCCCGACTCACTGCGTGACCGCGTGCTCGATTCCGAATGCCGCCTGGTCATCACGTCGGACGAAAGTGTTCGAGGCGGGCGTCATATCCCGCTGAAGAAAAATGCCGACATAGCGATACAGGAGTGCCCGAACGTCGATACGGTGATCGTCGTGCGCCGCACCGGCGGTGCCGTAGAATGGACCGAGGGTCGCGACATCTGGTACGACGAGGCGCTGGCCACCGCTTCGGCCGAATGCGAGCCGGAGGCAATGGACGCAGAGGATCCGCTGTTCATCCTCTATACCTCGGGCTCGACCGGCAAACCCAAAGGGGTGCTGCACACCACCGGCGGTTATCTGGTCTTCGCCGCCATGACGCACAAGTACACCTTCGATTACCAGGAGGGCGAGGTCTACTGGTGCACTGCGGACGTGGGCTGGGTCACCGGGCATACCTACATCGTCTATGGGCCGCTGGCCAACGGCGCCACCTCCTTGATGTTCGAAGGCATCCCGAACTATCCGGACATGTCCCGTTTCTGGGACGTGATCGACAAGCATCAGGTCAACATCTTCTACACCGCGCCCACGGCGATTCGCTCGTTGATGCGTGCCGGCGAAGAGCCCGTCAAGAAGACCTCGCGCAAATCGCTGCGCATCCTGGGCTCGGTCGGTGAGCCGATCAACCCGGAAGCGTGGGAGTGGTACTACCGCATTGTCGGCGACGAGCGCTGCCCGATCGTCGATACCTGGTGGCAAACCGAAACCGGCGGGCATCTCATCACCCCCCTCCCGGGCGCGACGGCTCTGAAACCCGGCTCGGCCACGCGTCCCTTCTTCGGCGTCGTGCCCGCGCTGGTGGATCCTGCCGAGGGGACGCTGATCGAGGGCCCCGGGGAAGGCGCGCTGGTTATCAGCCAGCCCTGGCCGGCACAGATGCGTAGCCTTTACGGCGATCACGCCCGCTTCGTCGACACCTATTTCAGGCAGTATCCCGGCTACTACTTCACGGGCGACGGTGCGCGCCGCGACGCCGACGGGTACTACTGGATCACCGGGCGGATCGACGACGTGCTGAACGTCTCGGGGCATCGCCTGGGTACCGCCGAGATCGAGTCTGCCCTGGTGCTGCATCCGCATGTCGCCGAGGCAGCCGTGGTCGGCTACCCGCACGATCTCAAAGGCCAGGGCATCTACGCCTACGTCACGCCAATGGCCGGTGTCGAACCGACCGATGATCTGAAGAAAGAGCTGGTGGCAATGGTGCGCGGGGAAATCGGCCCGATCGCGATCGTCGACATCATCCAATGGGCCCCGAGCCTGCCCAAAACCCGTTCAGGCAAGATCATGCGCCGGATTCTGCGTAAGATCGCGGCAAACGAGGTCGACTCGCTGGGCGATACCTCGACCCTAGCCGACCCGACTGTGGTGAACGATCTGATCGAGAATCGCGTCAACCAATAAGCGCTGTCGGCAACCAGCCATCGGCAGTGAGTCGAGCGGGACCGCAAGGGGCAAACACCCGCCCGGCTGATCGCCGATGGTACGAAGACCGGATGCCGAAGCGGGATGTCTTCGCCCCGCTTCGGCCTCCCCGGTGCCGGGCGCCACCCGAGGCGAGCGTTTCAGACAAGCGCCTTTACTGGGAAACCACTACGAATGAGCTCCCCTTTCCGAGTCGGCGTCTTCGTCGATGCCGAAAACGTCCGCTACAACGGCGGCTATCAGATGCGTTATGACGTCCTCAGACGCTTCGCAGCACGTGAAGGCGGCATTCTGCAGCGACTCAATACCTACATGGCCTTCGACGCCGAGCGCGCGCGCGAAGACTACGAGTACCGCAAAAAAGCGCAGACCTACCAGCAGATGGTGCGCGACTTCGGGTGGAAGATCACCGTCAAGCTGGTCCGCCGTTATACCGACGAGAGCGGAAACGTCACCACCAAGGCCAACGCCGACCTCGACATGGCGGTGGACGCCATGCTTCAGGCCAACAAACTCGATCAGGTTCTGCTGGTGACCGGAGACGGGGATTTTCTTCAGGTCGTCGAGGCGCTTCAGAACACCGGGTGCCGGGTCGAGCTGATGGGCTTCAAGAACGTCTCGCGTCAACTTCAACAGCAGGTCGACGCCTACTACTCCGGATTCCTGATTCCCGATCTGCTGCCGGTTTCCTACGAGCCGCGCAATGAATGGGGTAAACCCGGCTCCTGCGTCCGCGGGGTTTGTACCAAATGGTTCACGGACAAGGGTTACGGCTTCTTAAGGATCATGGACCACATCTCCCCGAAACTCTGGATCACCGATCCGCGTGACTCGGATTCGCCTTACATCAGCATCTTTTGCCACGTCAACGAGCTCGCGGATGATGTCACGGAAGATCTGCTCATGAACCGCGAAACAGTGCTTGAGTTTTACCTCAACGAAAGCGAGCAGAAAGACAACGGTCTGGTCGCCAGCAATGTCCGACTCGCGTTTTCCGTTAATCGATGATCAGTCACCAGGACAGCGGCGATGGTAACTGAGGACAAGCCGACCAGTATCTTATCGGGGCTCGCCCTGCGCTTGGTTCACGATCATTTGCTCACCGAGCGGGACGCGACTGCTGCCGTTGAAGAGGCGAACCGACGTAGACAGGCATTCATCCCCTATCTCGTCGAGCAGAAGCTGCTCGACAGCCGGCGTATCGCCGTGGCGGCCTCGCACGAGTTCGGGGTTCCGCTGCTTGATCTGCAGGCCATTGATCTGCTGAATCTGCCGGTGAATCTTGTCGACGAGCGCCTGGTCCGTAAACACCGGGCACTGCCGATCTATCGGCGCGGCAACCGGCTTTTCCTGGCACTGTCCGATCCGACCAACGATCAGGCACTCGAAGAGATCCGCTTCAACACGGGGTTGGCGACCGATGCCGTGTTGGTCGAGGAAGATAAGTTAAAAGCCGCGATCGAAACCGCGATCGAGGCCCAGGACACGACCATGACCGAGCTCATGGACGCGGACCTGGAAAAACTTGAGATCGCTCCGGACGCAGAGGAACTGCGCGACGACGCGGACATCAACATCGACGACGCGCCCATCGTGCGGTATGTGAACAAGGTTCTGGTCGATGCCATCTCTGCGGGCGCATCCGATATCCACTTCGAGCCCTATGAAAAATTCTTCCGGGTCCGATTCAGACAGGACGGTATGCTGCGCGAGGTCGCCAGTCCGCCGCTGAACATCGCCGGGCGCCTGGTCGCCCGCCTGAAAGTCATGTCGCGGATGAACATCGCCGAGCGGCGCGTCCCTCAGGACGGCCGGATCAAGCTCAAAGTCAGCCGCACACGTGATATCGATTTTCGCGTCAATACCCTTCCGACACTTTACGGCGAGAAGGTCGTGCTGCGGATCCTGGATTCATCATCGGCCCAGGTGGGCATCGAAGCACTGGGCTTCGAGCTTGAGCAGCGCGAGGCATTCCTGAAGGCTATCCATAAGCCTTACGGCATGATCCTGGTCACGGGTCCGACCGGCTCGGGCAAGACCGTATCGCTCTACACGGCGCTGAACCTGCTCAACCAACCGGACATCAACATCTCCACGGTCGAAGACCCGGTCGAGATCCAGGTGCCGGGGATCAACCAGGTCAGCATGAATCCCAAGACCGGACTGACCTTTGCCGCGGCACTGCGCGCCTTTCTGCGACAGGATCCGGATATCGTGATGGTCGGTGAGATCCGCGACCTCGAAACTGCCGAGATCGCGGTCAAGGCCGCCCAGACTGGTCACCTGGTGTTATCCACCCTGCATACCAACGACGCGCCGCAATCGCTGACACGCCTCGCGAATATGGGCGTTGCGGCCTTCAATATCGCGTCGGCGGTCTTGCTCATCATGGCGCAGCGTCTTGCGCGTCGACTGTGCACACGCTGCAGAGTCCCCGATCAACTACCGAAAGAGGTTCTGCGGCAAGAGGGTTTCAGCGAAGAGGATATCGCCGAAGGCATCGTGGTTTACCGGCCGGTTGGATGCGATCACTGCACCAAGGGTTACCGGGGTCGTGTCGGCATCTTCCAGGTGATGCCGGTGACCGACGCGATTCGCAAGCTCATACTCGAAGGAGGAAACTCGATGCAGTTGGCCGATCAGGCCCGCGCCGAAGGCATCTCCGACCTGCGGCAGTCCGGACTGCGAAAGGTTAAAGACGGGATGACGAGCCTCGAAGAGCTCAACCGGGTCACGAAGGACTAATAAGGATCGATCAGGTGTAGCCATGGCGACGGCAACCAAGATGAAAGCGAAGGCCAAACCGAAGGCCAAACAGGCTTTGGTCTTCGCCTGGGAAGGCAGGGACCGACGCGGAACCAAGGTGACGGGCGAGACCCGCGCGCCCAGCATTACGATGGTGCGAGCCGATCTGCGTCGGCAAGGTGTCACCCCGACCAAGGTCAAGAAAAAGTCGCAGCCGCTCTTCAGCGGCAGGAAGAAGATCACCACGACGGACATTTCAATCTTCAGTCGGCAACTGGCAACCATGATGGCCGCGGGCGTTCCCCTGGTGCAGGCGTTCGACATCGTCGGCCGCGGCCACGAAAACCCGGCAATGCAGGACGTGATCCTCGGGATCAAGCAGGACATCGAGAGCGGGACCGCCATGGCGCTCGCCATGGCCAAGTACCCGCTCTACTTCGACGACCTGGTCTGCAATCTGGTCGCCGCCGGTGAGCAAGCCGGTGTGCTGGATATCCTGCTCGACAAGATCGCGACCTACAAAGAAAAGACCGAAACGATCAAGGGCAAGATCAAGAAGGCGATGTTCTATCCGGTGTCGGTCATCGCGGTGGCCATCATCGTCAGCGCGGTTCTGCTGATTTTCGTCATCCCGCAGTTCAAGGACCTCTTCGCGAGCTTCGGTGCCGATCTACCCGCCTTCACGCTTATGGTCATCGGCCTGTCCGACGCGCTGCAGAAATGGTGGTGGGCGATTCTTCTCGCCATCGGTGCGACCGGCTATGTCATCGGCAATACATTCAAACGCTCGCGTGCGTTTCGCGAGAGCGTCGATCGCGTCGCACTGAAGATCCCGATCATCGGACCCATCCTCAACAAGGCCGCGCTCGCACGCTTCGCCCGGACACTCTCGACCATGTTCGCGGCCGGCGTGCCGCTGGTCGAGGCGCTGGATTCGGTCTCCGGTGCAACGGGCAACATCCTCTACCAGAATGCGGTCTTAAAGATGCGCGAAGAGGTTGCCACAGGCCAGTCGCTGCAGCTGTCGATGCGCCAGCAGGATCTCTTTCCCCACATGGTCATTCAGATGACCTCCATCGGGGAAGAGTCCGGATCGTTGGACCAGATGCTCGCGAAGGTCGCTGACTTCTATGAGGAGCAAGTCGACAACGCGGTCGACAGCCTCAGCAGCCTGCTGGAGCCACTGATCATGGTCGTCATCGGCGGTCTGGTCGGGAGCCTGATCATCGCCATGTACCTGCCGATCTTCAAGCTTGCCTCCGTGGTGTGACCACCGGATCTGTCAGCATCACGGAACCCTAGAATGGACTGGATGGACATCATCGCGCAAACGCCTGCCCTGCTTTATGGGATCGCGAGTCTGCTTGGCCTGACCGTCGGCAGTTTCCTCAATGTCGTGATCCTTCGGCTACCCCGCATGATGCAGGACGCCTGGGTGCGCGATTGCGCGGAGTTGTCCGAGACCACGACCGAAACCGAGACCGATCAGCCGCCGCCTGCTCGCCTCTCGCTTGCCCATCCTCCCTCGACCTGCACGCACTGCGGTCATCGGATCCGCGCGCACGAAAACATCCCGATCTTGAGCTACCTGCTCCTGCGCGGGCGCTGCTCGGCCTGCGGTCACGCCATCGGCCTGCGCTACCCGGTCGTCGAGGCATGCACTGCGCTGCTGAGCCTGGCGGTGGTCTTCCAGTTTGGTGTGAGCCCCCAGGCCGCCGCCGCACTCCTGCTAACCTGGGCACTGATCGCGCTCGCCGTCATCGATTTCGACACGCAACTGCTGCCCGACAGCATCAGCCTCCCGCTGGTTTGGTTGGGTCTGCTGCTGAGCCTCTTCGGCGTCTTCACGGACAGCCACTCTGCAATTATCGGCGCGGTAGTCGGCTATCTCAGTCTTTGGACCGTCTTCCAGCTCTTTCGGCTAGCCACCGGCAAGGAAGGCATGGGCTACGGAGACTTCAAGCTGCTGGCCCTTTTCGGCGCTTGGCTGGGCTGGCAGACCCTGCCGCAGATCATCCTCCTGTCGGCCTTGACCGGAGCTGTAATTGGTATCGCACTGATCCTGAGTGGGCGCCATGCGCGGGGCGCACCGATGCCCTTCGGCCCCTTTCTCGCGGCGGCAGGCTGGATCAGCCTGATCTGGGGGGAGCAGATCAACCAGACCTACTTACACATGGTCGGGCTCTAAATCACGTCGCTCATGATGTGCGCCCGGGTCGGTCAGATTCGGGATTGCGCGCGCCGCCTGGACGTCCAGGCATACGCGGTTTAACCCGGTCTATTGTTGAACGCGTCGGCGACACGACGCATGCATTCGGGCCACGAGATGCTTGTCATCGGCTTAACCGGGGGGATTGGCAGCGGCAAGTCGACCGTCGCAGACGCCTTGGCCGCCCGCGGCGCGGGGGTGATCGACACCGACCTGATCGCGCGCGAGTTGACCGAGCCGGGGCAACCCACCCTCGGCGAGATTGCCGCGACCTTCAGCGGCGATCTCATTGGCTCGGACGGTCGGCTCGACCGAGACGCCCTGCGCGCACTGGTCTTCTCCGACCCGGAAGCACGCGCCCGACTGGAGGCCATTCTGCATCCGCGGATCAAAGACCGGATGGTCGAACGACTCGCTGCGCTCGACGCATCCTACGCTGTCCTGGTCATCCCCCTCCTCTTCGAAACCAACCAAGACACACTCGCCGATCGTGTCCTGGTCGTCGATGTCCCCGAAACGGTTCAGCGCGAACGCGTCCGTCGGCGCAGCGGTCTCACCGACAGCGAGATCGACCGCATCATCGCCAGCCAGATTAGCCGCACCGAACGCCTTGCCCGAGCAGACGACATCCTCGACAACAGCGGCGACCTCCCTGCCCTTTCAGAGCAGGTCGAGCGGATCCATTGCAGCTACATCGATCTCGCCGGTACATTCCCCCGTGCAACAAAGGTACAGCAGATCAGTTAGATCACCGGGAGCCTTATCGGCATCTTCTGCATCTATAACGCATTCGTCACATTTCCGTTGACAGTCCCGCGAAGTCCTATAGACTACGCGGCTCGCTGGGAGAAGTTGGAGCGAGGCGGCCCTGGAGGGTTGTCATGGAGCCGGGAGGGCGTGGGGTGGTGGCGAGGGAGTGCGCGACGGGGGGTTGACAAGTTCCTCGGGTGCTGTAGAATGGTCGGTCTTGGTGGAGCGACGTGTCGCGAAGTCAAGAGCAAGACGAGATCTTTAACAATCGG
>JBGSKP010000398.1:0-1928 GCA_041741175.1 Thiocapsa sp.
CGCCCGCCGGGCCGCGGCGAGGACGGCAAGGCGAGCCCCGAGACCGGCCGGCCCGGTCTGTCGCAGTGGGCGATCCTGGTGCTTGGCGTGCTGCGCTTGGGGCTCAACGCCGACTACGACCGCATTCTCGAGCTGGCCAACCAACACACCACCCTGCGCAAGCTGCTCGGTCATGCCGACTGGGCCGACGACACGATCGATCGGCGAGGACCAGCACGGCTTCATCCTGCACCATCGGGTCATGGAGCGCATCACCGACGATCAGGTCGCCGTTCCCTTGGTGGAGGAGATCGTGGCGCGCTTCCCGACGCTCGCCAGCGCGAGCCTGGACAAGGGCTTTCACCGCCCCGCCAACCAACGCGGGTTGGCCGAGGTGATCGACTTTCCGGTGCTGCCGAAGAAGGGCAAGTGCTCGGCCGCGGAGCGCGAACGCGAAGGCGATCCGCGCTTCATCCAGCTGCGCCGCAAACACTCCGCCGTGGAGTCCGCCATCAACGCGCTGGAGGTCCACGGGCTCGACCGCTGTCGCGATCACGGGATCGACGGCTTCAAGCGCTATGTCGCCTTGGCAGTGGTGGCGCGCAACATCCAGCGCATCGGTACGCTGCTGTTGGCGCAGGAGGCCGAGGAGGCGCGGCGCGAGCGGGAACGACAGCGCCGACGACGCGCAGCTTGACCCTTTCGATCGGGTCCGGTGCCTCCCCCGACGGGAGCGGTGCGCCTGCCGTATGGCGGTGATGCGAGTTATCCTAACCAGGCGCCTTGATTGCGCGAATCCGCATCGAATGAGGCCCAATTGAATGCGATGGCCCCGCTCCGCCATTCAGGGCGAGGTGCCGGGGCGGGAAAAAACGGAGTTTTCTGTCGAGCACTAGCTATCTGGTAAACGACACGGGCGAAGAGAGGTTCGTCGGGGTGGCGGAGCAAGGCGGTCGGGATCTCATCTCGGCCGATCCGCTGCCGCCGGGGACGCTCTACACCGCCTCGGTCAGCGGAGACGGCACGGTCGGACTCTACCGTGTCGAGATCACGCTCTCCTTCGGAACAGGCAAGCTGAAATTCGCCGGTGGCGTGAGCGGATCCATGAAGGAGTCCGTCAACCGCGCCTTCAGTTTTCTCTGTGCAAGCAAGACCGTCTTAGGCGTGCCGCGCGAGCTGGACACCTCCGACTTCCACGTCGAGGTCATCGATCTGCGCGGCAACAAGGTCGAGGCGGAGATCGGCGTCGCGTTCTTTGTCGCGGCCTATTCCGCGTTGCGTAAGGCGCCGCCCCAGCCTGCACTGCTGGTGCTCGGAGACATGAGTATCCAAGGCAACATCAAGCCCGTGCGCTCTCTCACCGAGCCGCTACAAGTCGCCATGGACAACGGCGTCAAACGCGCGCTGATCCCGATCGAAAACAAGCGGCAGTTCCTCGACGTGAACCCGGACGTGCTCGAGCACGTCGATCCGGTGTTCTTCGGTGACATGCGCCAGGCGGCGTTTAAGGCCCTGGGGCTAACCTGACTGCGTGGGACTCGTCTTCGGATCGATCGGACGAAGCCGAGATCCGCGCAGTCGCGGCTGGACCCTCAGTCCGTTTTTGATAGTCTCTCGAAGGGGGAGCCCCGCCTAAGGCTAGCCCAGGGTCCGCCGGACGTTGGGCTGCTCCGACGGGCGTTCTTCGATCCCGGTCGCCTCGGTACCGAACCCAAAACGGCGACTACGGCACGCATCGGAGCAATATCGGACAGACTCCCAACAGGCTGCCCAGCGTTTACGCCAGGTGAAGGGGCGAGCGCAGGTCGCACAGACCTTGGTCGGGAGGTGGGGCTTCTTGTGGCTCATGAGGTCGAGCCGGGGCTCGGCGGCCGTGTTTGCCTCCCGCCTGTCTCTTTGGCGGTCGTGGTCGCGCGCGTCCGGCTCGAGCCGCCACTGCGCCGACGGCT
>JBGSKP010000399.1:0-9728 GCA_041741175.1 Thiocapsa sp.
CGATCTGGTTTGCGCGGGGTTCGGCTCGCTCCGCGCGCGTCTCGACGCCCGCCGAGGCTACGATCCGGCTCCGACGGCGGTGGCACGAGAGACGGCTCGAACCCGGCGACGGGATCAAGCGCAATCTCTTTGCGCAGCAACTTCTGGATGCCATCAAGCAGACCCATCTCGTCATGGCTCACAAGTGAGAGCGCGCGCCCTCCCGCACCGGCCCGACCCGTTCGGCCGATCCGATGCACGTAATCTTCAGCCACATTCGGCAACTCAAAATTGACTACTTGGGGCAGATCCACGATATCCAACCCACGTGCGGCTATGTCGGTCGCAACCAAGGCGCGAATACTGCCGCGCTTGAAATCATCCAGCGCACGGGTACGGGCCGATTGGCTCTTGTTGCCATGGATGGCCGCCGCAGTGATGCCCTCTCGACCAAGGTGCTCGACCAGCCGATTGGCGCCGGCCTTCGTGCGCGTGAAGACCAGCACCTGATGCCAGTCCTCGCGACGAAAAAGGTGGGCCAACAGATCGCGCTTACGGGCCTTATCAACCGGATAAGCCGCCTGTGTCACGGTCTCGGCAGCCGTGTTGCGGCGCGCGACCTCAATGAGCTTCGGGCGCTTTAGCAAACCGTCTGCCAGACGTCGAATATCGTCGGAATAGGTCGCCGAGAACAGCAGGTTCTGACGCCGCTCTGGAAGCAATTGGATGATGCGCCGAATGTCGTGGATAAAACCCATATCCAGCATGCGATCGGCCTCGTCCAGCACGAGAATCTCAACCCTCGACAGATCGACCGCCCGACGTCCGGCATGATCAAGCAACCGTCCCGGGGTGGCGATCAGCACATCTACACCGCGCTGCAAAGCGTTGATTTGCGGCTGCATACCTACGCCGCCGAACACGATTGCCGAACGCAGCGGCAGGTGCAACCCATAGGCGTGAACCCGCTCGCCAACCTGCGCGGCAAGCTCGCGCGTCGGTGTCAGAATCAATGCGCGCGGATGACGTTGCGGATGGCCTTTCTCGGAGAGCCGTTGCAACAGCGGCAAAACAAATGCAGCGGTCTTCCCCGTCCCCGTTTGAGCCCCCGCCAGCAAATCATGGCCGGCTAAGATCTCAGGGATCGCCTTAAGCTGAATGGGGGTCGGGCGCGCATAGCGCTGCGTTGCCACCGCACGCAGCAAATCGGCCTGAAGGCCGAGTGAATCGAATGACATGAAAACTCCTGGAACCAGCCTAAAGCCGCGCGTGCGCGGGACCGGTCTAGGCAAAAAGAGGCGTTCGGGGGTGAAGCCTTAAACTTAAGGTGGGGTCAACCGCGACACGACGCATCGACCGGATGATGCGAACGGCGCAGTCTACGCGAATCGGTGAATGAAAGCCAGCATGAAAGCCGGCATATGACTGGGGGAATTTGGTCTGGTCGGGTCGGTTTGGTCAAAACGCTTGGGTTCGGCCTCAGCCAAGGCATTGAGCATCCGGGTAGACCTCATGTCCACCCCGGCATCAGGACCTGGAACGACTTGAAAAAACCGCCGCGTCCGCTTGATACCGGGATGGATGCCGATCGATCTTGAGCGCGTCATATCGACTCGGAGGTGAGTCGGGAGCAGTCGCGTCTCAAATAGGTTTCTATCCCTCGATGGCCTGCAAGTAGCTGGACTTAAATGCCTCGCGATCGACTTTCAGGGAGGGATCGTAACCCTGTTCCTGCATCTTCTGCTTCATCCAGCCGGGAAGGACACCACGGACATAGACGTTGTCGGCGTTCTGCGGATCGACATAACGCGTGTATTGCCGATCACCTGAAGGCGAACGACGAACGGCACCAGCCGTGCGCCGACGTTTCGCTTCAACCAGGGGCAGAATGTCATCCAGGTCGTAGCCGTATTGCGCAATCAGATCCTTGATCTGTTGAGCGATTTCCGATTTCGCTTCCTGACGACGCACTTCCAGCGCGCGCTTCAGCTCTGCTTCACTGCTTTTGATTTCAGCGAGCTGCTGCTGAATCTCGTCGACGCTGAGGTTAGCGTATTCCACGTTAAATATCTCCAAGAGGGTAAGGATGATTCCGGAAAAATTGAACGGACCTCAAAGCGATCCGCTACTAATAATTTATGCGATCCGCAATGAATGTCAAGCGGAAGTGGATTGAGCACGAGAGACCGAAGTAGCCGCGATCACGAGCCGTGAACGAAGGATACAGCATTGCGGGTGAGAAACATCGCATCGCCGTAGCTGAAAAAGCGATAACCGGCATCGACTGCATGGCGATAAGCCGCCATGATGGCACCATGACCGGCGAAGGCCGAGACAAGCATGAGCAAGGTCGACTCAGGCAGGTGAAAGTTGGTGATCATCGCATCCACGACATGAAAGCTGTAGCCGGGCCGAATAAAAAGGCGACTGTCTCCACGAAAAGGCTTCAAGTCTCCATCGGCTGCGGCCGCCTCAAGACTTCGCACACTCGTTGTTCCGACGGCGATAATTCGCCCGCCCTCGTGCCGCACCGAGCGAATTCGACGGCACACGGCATCATCTACTTCGATCCATTCGGCATGCATCTCATGTCGGTCCAAGTCATCGACGCGCACCGGCTGAAAGGTCCCGGCACCCACATGCAGCGTCACTTCGATCCGCCCAACCCCCATCTCATCTAGCCGCTGCAGCATGGCCTCATCGAAGTGCAGGCCGGCCGTCGGAGCCGCAACAGCGCCGCTCCGACGCGCATAGACGGTCTGATACCGCGCCTCATCCGAGGCATCATCAAGGCGATGAATATAGGGCGGCAACGGAATATGGCCCTGCTCGGACATCAGATCGGCGAAGGTCATACCCTCCAGAGCCAGCCAATAAAGTCCCGCCTCGCGGCGCGTCACCCGCAGTCGCACATCCTGTTCAAGAATGATCGAGCGACCGGGCTTTGGCGACTTGCTCGCCTTCACCTGGGCCAGTGCCTGATGCGGATTCAGGAGGCGCTCGATCAGGATCTCGACCTGGCCACCCGTCTCCTTGCGACCGAACAGACGGGCGCGCATCACGCGGGTGTTGTTGAAGACCAGCAGATCGCCGGGGCGCAGCAGGCGAGGCAGATCCGCAAACCCGAGATCGAGCCGCTGCTCGTCCGCCCCCCCCGCCGTCCCGAGCAGGGCCAGGAGACGCGATGCGCCACGATCCGGCATTGGACGCTGAGCAATCAGCTCGGCAGGTAGCTCATAGTGAAAATCGCGAAGGCGCATCGGGCAAACGGCAAGGTGCAGAGTCGATCGGTCTTGGATAGGGATGCCGACGTAAGCCATCGGCGAAAGCGATACGAATGATACCACCTCTGGCCCCTGGGTCTTCGGTTATCCTTGCCCACCACATCTCATCCATCGTCCGCTGAACCATCGTGAAACTCGGCATTGACTGCTTACTGGAAGACCGCGCACTGCGCCGACTGCTCCAGGGTCGACGCGTCGCGCTCCTGGGCCACCCCGCATCCTGCACGTCTGTCGGACAACACAGCCTGGACGCATTGATGGATCTAGGTCTGGATCTGGTCGCCGCCTTCGGGCCCCAGCACGGGATGCGCGGCGATAAACAGGACAACATGGTCGAGAGCGAGGACGACGTTGATCCGCGCCACGGCATCCCTGTCTACAGCCTTTACGGCAAAGTGCGGTATCCGACGGACGAGATGCTTGCTCGATTCGATGTTCTGCTCGTCGATCTCCAGGATATCGGCACGCGCATCTACACCTATGTCACCACGCTGGCGTACCTGATCGATGCCTGCGCCTCGGCCGGCAAGTCCCTCTGGGTGCTGGACCGCCCCAACCCGGCAGGACGCCCGATCGAGGGCAGCACCCTGGAGCCGGGTTGGGAGAGCTTCGTCGGCGCCGCGCCGCTCATCATGAGACACGGATTGACCTTCGGCGAGCTGGCACGCTGGCTGGTCGCCTATCGCGGCGACGACATCGATCTTCAGGTGGTGCCCATGACCGGCTACAGCCCCGACGCCGGACCGGGTTACGGCTGGCCGGTCACACAGATCGCCTGGATCAATCCAAGCCCGAACGCCGCGAGCCTCAATATGGCGCGCTGTTTCCCCGGCACTGTCTTGTTGGAAGGAACCACGCTGTCGGAAGGGCGCGGGACCACGGTCGCCCTGGAAATCGCCGGAGCGCCCGATCTGGACTTCAACCGGCTCATTACGCGCATGCAGGCCGAGTGCAGCGCCTGGACCGAAGGCGCACTCATCCGCCCATGCTGGTTCGAGCCGACGTTTCACAAGCATGCCGGCCAACTCTGCTCGGGCTTCCAGATCCATACCGATAACCTCGGCTATCGCCATGAGCGCTTCAAGCCGTATCGACTCGTGGCGCTGCTGCTGAAATGCGTGCGTTTGGAATACCCGGACTATCCGATCTGGCGTGACTTTCATTACGAGTACGAGGCAGAGCGTCTCGCCATCGACTTACTGTCCGGCGGCACCTTCCTGCGCGAGTGGGTTGACGACCCGCAGGCGCACCCGAATGACCTGGAGCAGCGTTTGTGTGTCGACGAGATGCAGTGGGCCGACACGACGGCTGAACTGATGCTCTACCGCTGACCGGACCGGAACCGCGCCTCAGGCGGGCGACGCAGCAGTGCCGAAGCGCAGGGTCACCAGCAGACCGGTCGGTTCGCCGCCCAGATTGATGGACGCCTGGTGAAGGTCGATCACGGCCTTCACCAGACTCAGGCCCAGCCCGCTGCCCGGTGTCGAGCGGCTGTCGTCGAGCCGCACGAAGCGATCGAGCACCCGCTCGCGGGCGTCGACCGGGATCCCAGGCCCGCTGTCCAGCAGCGTCACCGTGACGCCCTGGTCCTGTAAGCGACCCGACAGACGGATGGAGCCATCCGGCGGGGTGTACTTGATCGCATTGTCCAGGAGGTTCGCCAGCGCCTGAAACAGCAGATCACGGTCGCCGATGATCCAGAGTGCCTCGCCGACACCCAGGCTCAGCGTCTGGCCTTTCTCGGCCGCGAGCGGCTCATAGAGCTCGGCCACATCCCGCATCAGCGCGGCGAGATCCACAGGGGCGAAGGCGGCGCGACGTCCACCGGACTCGATCCGCGCGATCCGCAACAGGGCATTGAAGGTGGCAAGCATCTCCTCGGTATCGGCGATCGTCTCGCCGGCAAGCACCCGGGCCGACGCGCAGCCATCAAGATCGCTGCGCAGCAGCTCCAGCTTGGTTCGCACCCGGGTCAACGGCGTGCGCAGGTCGTGAGCGATGTTGTCCGAGACCTGGCGCACGCCGCTCATAAGGGCCTCGATCCGCTCCAGCATCCGATTGAGGCTGGCGGCCAGCTGGTCGAAGTCATCCCCGCTGCCATTGAGCGGGATGCGCCGCGACAGATCGCCGGCCATGATCTCTCGGCTGGTCTGATTGATCGACTCCAGGCGTCTGACCACCCCCGCGCTCATCAGCCATCCGCCCAGCAAAGCCAGGGCCGCCGTGATCGCCAAGCCCCACGCCAGGGCATCGAGGATGAGCGCGCGCGTTGCCTCCAGATCGCGCACATCGCGGCCGACCAGAAGCTGTAGCCCGCCGCGCAGCAGGAACACCTTACCGCGAGCTGCGTGCTCTTCGGCCCGATCCGGACCACGCTCGCGCAGGCGAAAACCGATCCAACCCGCCTCGTCCGGAAAGCCGGTCGGCCAGCGGTCCAGATTGCCGGCGAGTGGTTTAAGCGCATCATCGACCAGGAGATAGACGCTCGACCCAAGCGGATCGCGCGCCACGCGCTCGGTGATCACGGACGACAAACCCGGTAAGCCACGCCGTCGGTACTGCTCGGCCAGACCCTGAATCTCCACCTGAATGGTGGCTGCGGTCTGGCGATCCATGTAACCCGCGGTCGACCAGTAAATGAAGGCCATCAGGACCCCGACCGAGAGCCCCAGCAATAGCATGTAGAGAATGGCGAGACGAAAGGTCGAGCTGCGCAGGGTGTTGGTAACGCGCCGCGACAGGGCGATCGGCACCGGATGCACGACGCTCATGCGCCGCGAATCATGTAGCCGACCCCGCGCACGGTCTGCAGGAGCGGCGGATCAAAATCCTTGTCGATTTTGCCGCGTAGTCGGCTGATATGGACATCGATGACGTTGGTCTGGGGATCGAAGTGATAGTCCCAGACCTGTTCGAGCAGCATGGTCCTGGTGACCACCTGCCCGGCGTGCCGAACCAGATACTCGAGGAGCCGAAACTCGCGCGGCTGGAGCTGGATCTCGCGTCCGCCGCGCGTCACCTCGCGCTTGAGCAGGTCCAGCTCCAGATCGGCGACACGCAAACGCATCTGCGGGGTCTCGGCGCTACCGCGACGCAGCAACACCTCAAGCCGCGCATGCAGCTCCGAGAACGCGAAGGGCTTGACCAGATAGTCGTCCCCGCCCGCACGCAGACCCTCCACTCGGTCGTCCACCTCGCCCAACGCGCTGAGAAACAGCACCGGCGTGCGGTTGCCCGAAGCGCGCAGCGTCCGCACGATGCCGACCCCGTCAAGCCCTGGCAGCATCCGGTCGACGATCAAGGCGTCATAGTCCGCGCCGGCCGCCTGCAACAATCCCTCGCGGCCATCGGCCACGTGGTCGGTAACGGCCCCGATCTCGGCAAGGGCCTTGAGGAGATACTCAGCCGTGTGGCGATCGTCTTCGATCAATAGGACACGCATTGGTTCATCGTCTCGCAGAGGAGTTTCACATCGCGGGCGGTGTCCCCATCGCGCCGACCACCAGTTGCCGTCTTCAGCCGCTCCCTTCAGCCCTCGGCCTTTGCTCCTTACCGGGCAAGAACAAACCGCCAAAGTGGTGTGTCGTGGCCTGGATCAACCAGGCCACCAGTGCCTTGAGACTCGCAATCCGCCCGATCAACCGACTAAGGATACGGCGATGAACAGCGGCCGCCCATCCTTCTCGATACGCAGGATCAGGGAATCACGCTTGTCCGCCGCGGCGGCACGCACCGCGGCGACCACTTGATCCGGCCGCTCGACCAGATCCATTCCGACCATCGAGATCAAACTGCCCGGCTCGATGCCGGCGCGCGCGGCCGGGCTGTCGGGCTCAACCTGTTCCACGTAGACGCCGGCCGCGTCCGGTCCAAGACCGCGCTCCTGACGCAGCTCCGGGGTCAGCGCGGAGAGATAAAGGCCAAGGCGCGGCTGGGCTGCTTCGTCCAGGGTCTCGACCGGAGCGATGGCAACCTGATCCTCGTCGGGCATCGGCGCGATTTTGACGGTCAGGTCGCGCTGCTTGCCGTCTCGCAAGACCTGAAAGGTCATCGACGAGCCGGCCTTGGCCGCCGCAACCCGCCTGGAGAGGTCTTTGGCATCCGCCAGCGGCTGTCCGTCGACACCGAGAATGACATCGCCCGCGCGCAGATCGGTCGCTGCAGCGGGACTGCCGGGCACCAGATCCGCGACCAGGACGCCGGCGGCATCGGCAAGTCCGAGCCCGGCAGCCAGCTCCTCGGTCATCGACTGAATCTGAACACCCAGCCAGCCGCGCTCGACCCGGCCGTTCTCCCGCAGATCGGCTACCACGCGCTGGACCGTTTCGGCCGGAATCGCGAAGCCGATCCCGACGTTGCCGCCGCTTGGCGAGAAGATGGCAGTATTCACGCCGATGACGCGGCCATGAATGTCAAATAAGGGGCCGCCCGAGTTGCCGCGGTTAATCGGCGCGTCGATCTGAAAATAATCATCGTAGGGGCCCGCGTTGATATCCCGCCCGCGTGCCGAGATGATGCCGGCGTTAACGGATCCGCCGAGACCGAACGGGTTGCCGACCGCCAGGACCCAATCGCCGACCCGTGCCCGACTCGAATCGCCAAGCTCCACGACGGCCAGGGGACGATCGACGTCGATCTTCAACAGGGCCAAATCCGTTTTCGTATCGCGCCCCACGACACGCGCTGAATGACTGGTGCCATCGTTGAGGACAACGCTCACCTCGTCGGCGCCCTCAATGACATGATGATTGGTGACGATGTAGCCCTGAGCGTCCACGACAAAGCCCGACCCCTGCCCGACCCTTTCGCGCGGCATCGCCCGCCCCGGCTGCTCGAAGAAACGCCGGAACGACTCGGGGACAGGCATGTCATCGGGAAGAGTCGGATGACCGCCGAGAGCCATCTGCTGCACCCCCTCGGAGCGCACCGAGACATTCACCACGGCCGGGGTGACGCGCTCGGCGACATCCGCGAAGCTCGGGAAGGCCCCGACAGTGATCGGGGACGCCTCAGAAGCGGGTTGGTCCGCCGCGACGGCACCGCGACTGGTCCAGTACAGGGTACCGGTGGCCAGGGCAAGGGCGAGCGTTGCGCTCACGAGCGCAGGATGCCGGAACGGCATCGACGGGGCGACAACGGCGGCTCGCGAGAGGGTACGGATCTGTAGGCGATGAACAGGCTTCGGCATGGCGATCTCCTGACCAGGATGAGCACAGTGGTTGAGTGAACGACTCGAAGTATCCGGGCAGCACCATTGCCTACGAATGACCAATGACTTAACTCTTGTTCATGAAGCATCCGTCACCTCGCGGCGCTTGCAGGTTCTGCCGCTTGCAGGCACGGGGCGTCCGGGGTACCGTTCGGCGCGGACACAACAAAAATTCTTCAGCATCACAGGTAACACGACATGATGAACGCAAAGCCATTGACGCTCACACTGGCCATGATGCTCGCAGGCGGGGCGACGATCCTCTCCCCGTCCGTTCAAGC
This sequence comes from Thiocapsa sp., assembly GCA_041741175.1. Lineage (GTDB taxonomy): Bacteria > Pseudomonadota > Gammaproteobacteria > Chromatiales > Chromatiaceae > Thiocapsa. Next base: position 8,754 of record JBGSKP010000399.1, read on the forward strand.
CGAAGTCAGCGTCATGCCGGTTGCGGGCGCGGAAGCCACTTCCGAGATCAGCGGAATCGTCGAGATCGTCAATGTCGAGAAGCGCATGCTGACGATCAAGACAGCAGACGGGCGGTTCGAGGTCATCCATGTCCCCGTCGAGGCGCAACGCCTAGACGAGGTAAAAATCGGCAACCGGCTCACCATCACCGAGACCGAAGCGGTACTGATCGATCTGGTCAAAGGCGACGGAGCGGGCGCCGTTGGCACGACGCAGGAAACGGTTGTGGATCGGGAAAAAGGGGCGAAGCCCGCTGGCAGCATCACGGATACCCTGACGCTCTACGGCCGTATCGAGGGCGTCGACAAGGCCAAAGGCAAGGTTAAGGTCAAGGGCGAGGATCAGACGGTGGAGCTGAACGTGAAGAATCCGGCGCTGCTCAACGAGCTGGCCGTGGGCGACGGCGTCGTGGCCACCTTTGTCCGAGAGGTCAAGGGCAAGGTCGAATTCCGTTAGATGGCGGAGTTGATCACGGGAAAAGGCCGCGTGCGGCCTTGTCCCGATGCACGCCGACTGCTTTGTGAGCCGCGGTCATGACGCGCCGGCTCATCGAGTGTGCGCGCACAACACGGCCTGGGGGTCATGTCGGGAGACCCCGCAAAACCAGCCAACAACACATCATGAGCCAGCAATAAATCCCAGCAATAAATCTTAGGGGGGAGTCAATGGCCACGATCGAAGAAGTCGAGCTGAGTCGATACGCGCAGGAGCTCGAAGACGACGTCCGACACCTGGTCAAGAAGTACTCACGCATTATGGGCTGGGATGTGCCGGACCTCGACGAGGCGGCAGCACGCCGTCTCATCTTCGAGGCCCTACGCGCATCCCTCGCGCGCGTTGAATCGGAGTAGTCCGGGCATCGAATCGACACAGCCGGTCAAGGGCCGGCGGCGCAACGCGGCCGGCCTGTGTAACCCGGTCGGACCAGCGCGCCC
>JBGSKP010000400.1:0-1987 GCA_041741175.1 Thiocapsa sp.
CCGCAAGGGTCGACCCGCGGGCGAGCGGGTAAAGGATGCCGGAGCAAGCGAACGCCGGTCTGTAATGGGCCGGATAGGGGTTCAAGCTTTGCCCTACCCCGAAAGGGGGCAGACTTCCGGCGGGTCTTGACTCACGAAACATGCCCACGACAGGCTCAACCCGACGGGTTTCTTTAGACGATGATTGCCCTTGGCATCATTGAAGGCCCTCGGGATGGGACGGCGCTCTGGTTCCAGATCGATTGGATCAGAATACGTCGTTTCGTCAGCCGACTCCAAGCGCGAATCGTGAAGGCGGTCAGAGCTGGCAAGTGGCACCGCGTGCGGTCGCTGCAACGCCTGCTCGCCAACTCGCTCGCCGCCAAACTCCTGGCGGTACAGCGGGTGAGCTCCAATCGGGGCAAGAACACGCCGGGGGTCGATGGCGTGCTGTTGAACACCCCCGCGCGCAAATGGCGACAAGCCCAGCAGTTGAATGCGAAGGACTATCGGCCAAAACCGCTCAGACGGATCGACATCCCCAAGAAAAATGGAAAACGCCGCCCGCTCGGCATTCCGGTGCACGCCGACAGGGCCGAACAGGCTCTGGAGTTGCTGGCGCTGGATCCGGTGTCGGAAACCCTGGCCGACCCGTGCTCCTATGGCTTTCGCAAGGCGCGCGGGGCGCATGATGCGATCGCCGGGTGTTTTCTCGCGCTGTGTCGACGGCACAGCGCTGAATGGATTCTGGAAGGGGATATCCGAGCCTGTTTCGATGAATTGTCACATCCGTGGCTCCTCGAACATGTTCCGACCAACCAAGGGAAGCTGCGGGGTTGGCTCAAGGCCGGTTTCATGGAACGCGGGGTCTTCCGTCCCACGACGCAAGGCACTCCGCAAGGGGGGATTCTCTCCCCGACGGCGGCCAACATGGCCCTCGACGGGCTGGAACAACGCCTGCGTGCGCAGTTCCACGCCCGTGACAAGGTCAACCTGGTCCGCTATGCGGACGACTTCATCATTACCGGCGCGTCCTCGACGCTGCTGGCCGATGAGGTCAAACCCCTGGTGCAGCAGTTCCTCATGGAGCGAGACTTGGAGCTGTCCGAAGCGAAACCCCGGATCGTGCACATCTGACGACGGGTTCGACTTCCTTGGCTTCAATCTGCGCAAGTATCATGGAAAACTGCTCAGCACTCCGGCCAAACCCAGTAGCGCGGCGGTCAAGGAAAAGGTTCGGGACATTCTGAAAGCAGGTGCGAGCCTGCCGCAAGACGTCCTGATCCGGCGCCTCAACCCGGTCATCCGGGGCTGGGGTCACTACTACCGCCATGTCGTGAGCAAGGAGGTCTTCAGCGACATCGATCACGCGATCTGGTGCATGACATGGAACTGGGCCAAACGACGACATCCCCAAAAAGGCCGTAAGTGGCTCAAGGATCGCTATTATGCCCACAGGGACGGCCGCGACTGGGTGTTCACGGACGGATCGGTTCCGCTCTTTCGGATGGCGAGCATCCCGATTCGGCGCCATGTGAAGATCCGCGGCGATGCCAACCCCTACGACCCGCAACAGGCCGACTATTTCGTCGAGCGGCGCGGGCGTCAGCGGGGACGGCGACCCGTAGCGGCTCCTGCATGGCTCGTGACGTGACGCGTCTCAGCCATAACCCCGTTGATCGCCGGGTGCTTCACGGCGCCTTTTCAAGGCTTGAGCCGTGTGCGGTGAAAGTCGCATGCACGGTTGTGTGTCCAGCGAAGGCTGGCGTGTTCAGCAGGAGACAGTCCTGCCGGGGTAACAGTCAGGAGCCCCGTAGCTTGGATCGCAGGGTGGCGGGAGACCAAGACTCTGAAGCCGATCGACAGTACCTTCCTTGGGGAGGTGGCGAGTCACCAGGCCGTAACAACAGTGAACGCAATGATGGCCTCGACAATGCGTATCTCCGAAGGCCGAGCCTGCAACCGTGGGGCGAAGGCAGCATGGCGGGTCGAAGTCTGACCGAGACGA
>JBGSKP010000401.1:0-5519 GCA_041741175.1 Thiocapsa sp.
TCATCCAATCGGCGTTCATCACACTCTCCCGAGATTGAATGTACGAAGGTCCGCAGTAATTCGACCATACAATCTAGTCAATGTTCCTCACGTGTATTAGGGAGATCTTCACTTATTCCAATTAGATGAAATCACTATATCATCTACGTAACGCACATATCGCGCAGGCAATGTCCGCGACAGATGGTCGTCCAGCGTGCGAAGCACCAGATTGGCAAGCAAGTGACTAAACATTGGGCCAACCAATAATGTCTTCTCGGCATTCAAACCCGTAGACACCTGCCCATCAATCAGTGCATCGCCAAGGTCACGAAAGCGACTACCTAGTCCTGCCAAATCTGCCCAGTCGCGCCAAGTCTGCCGAGCAAGACCTATAGTAATCGATGGATAGAAACTCCTAATATCGGTATAACGAACTACGCCGTCAGGCACGGCGTCGCAAGCACTTGCGATTTCGTCATGCCTGGCCTTTAGCCCACCTATGTAATGAGCAAAAATACCGGAACGGTCTTTTCCTTGGGTGAGGGAATAACTAAAGACGCAAGGAGGATTTCGGAACACGCGAGGATGTCGCGCACACTCCGCCAGTAACGTTGCCTCCGCTAACGCTTCGTTGGGTCCGGGAAGAAACAGAGGGCGATGCTTTATGACCCCAGATTCTGCTACCTCTTTGAAGTGATGCACCTCGAACAACGGAGCATTGTCTCTGGATAATGCAAGATCGACTGCAACTTCTCTCGCCCAGTCATCTGTCCGAGCAGCAGCGTTGTCTAGGTAGTAGCGAAGTCCGAGATAAGAGAGTACTTCGCGTCGTCGATATTGACTGACTGTTCGAACAGAAAGGGCCCCAGGTCTGTTTGGCTTCATCTCGACCTAATCAAGTTAATTGGCATAACGGCTAGCGTAACCCGAGCCGTTTTGGTGGGGTCTAACGGGAGGCGAAACTTTGCAAAAGATGTCGCTACTGGTTGTGGCACTTCAGATTCAACACTCTCCCGTGCAAACCGCTGCCATGGTCCGTTAATGGCTTTGCGTATCCAGGTGAAAAGGCCGCTATCGCCGGTCACTTTTTTTAATAAAGGCTCGATCCATGCTGCAAAGTTTGCACTTCCGGATCCGTGCAAAAAAAGATCACGCACCTGATTTTCTGACTTTCTCCACTTGTTCGAAGTCGTCAAAAAGCCGCTGAAATTTGCGATGACGAGAAGAATTTTCGGATGGGTAGTCGATGCGATATTTATGCGCTTGACCAATTTGGCCGTACTGATCGGGCAAGTCGCATCCCACTCGTCAAACGTTGCTTCAACGAATATGCCTTGTCCTTCAAATACCGGGAGTAGCTCGGCGAAGAGCTCCCTTGCATAAGCTCGGGCGTGTTCGGAGAGCTCAGCACCAAGAAGCAAAACGTCTAGAGGTTCGCGCGGCAGTACTTTGCTGGCTCTTAGTTCAGCGATTGCGCATAGGAGCGCAAACGCAGCTGCGCCAGCTCCGCAAGGGGCATCCGTCAATGTTACGCGATTCCCTGCCAAAGTCTTGGCAATTCCATTCGACATGGGCGGCACAGCATTTTTTGGATCAGTGAGAGCAAGCTGAATTCGCGCAACAGAACCGTCAAATTGTTGCGCGAAATGCTGATCGGATCGCTCGCGGGATTCACCGCCGACCGGAGCGTCATTTAAATCCCTGATTGTACCCAGTTCTCGCAATCCGTAGCGATCGATTACGGTCTCGTAAGCGAGCGCAAGAGACGGAGATATGTGGATGGTCTCGTCATCGGTGTCCCAAAGTGAGGATGGCAGCTGTTTAGGCTCGATTAATCTGTTGCTTCCACTCATGCCGAGAGTTCCTTTTCGATCATGATTTCATAGTTTCACAGACGCCGAGATGGCCAACTGAACAGCGAGAAGCGATGTGTTGTTCGTCATCCGTTCCACTGGTTCAGAGGCGATAAGGAGGCGAGAGCGTCTGGTATTGCAACCACGCATTACTTGATTGAAATACCTCGATTATTTTCCTCGCTTTCAATCAAAACTTGGCCGTTCGAGTCGGGTAAAGTTAGGTGCTTCTTGATTGTCCTTGCACCAGTGTATTCGCATCGCAACGTTGCCCTGTGCTTTGTTCACCATTGCGTGTGAGTTGGATACAGAATCGCCAGCAGGGCCGAAGGGTCGATAACCATCAGCGGGGCAGGCCATTAGCATCGTAACCAAGAATTTCGTCGGCGGACCTTGGGTCGAGAAGAGGCAGGCCGGCGGAATGGCGGGCAATCGCGTCTAGCTCATCTGCCAGTCGGCGCGGTCCAGGTGCCCGCTCCAGGCGCTCCAGTCGCTCGCGCAGGGCTAGGGTGACCGCCGTCGTCTTGGTCTCGCCGGTCAAGGCGACGACCCGCTCGGCGAGGCGTTCAGCCTCTGCATTGCGAATGTTGAGCGCCATGGGATTTCCCTGTGTAGTCATCAATGGAGCAGTGTAGATCGCAAAACCGCCAGCCTACAAACGATTGGAGCGGCGTTAGGGTCACGACCGGACTCAAGCCGTATCGGCCGTGTGAACCTCGATGTCGACCTTCAGGCGGTCACGCAATGCGGCGAAGATCGCCGCGAGTTTGTCCGGAACCTGGAGTTCTTTGCTCACGACGCGATCCAGCTCACGACCGTCAGCCCGAGCACCCGCTCGAATTCTCCGGTGTTGTGGGTGACCAGGGTTGCGTTCTCGGCCAAGGCATGGCACGCGATCCAGAGATCATGTCCACCGATCGGGGTCCCGGCAGACTCGAGTCGGGTGAATTGGGCTGCGTAGTGGTGGCAGATGCTGCGGTCGGTCGGGTAAGAGACCGGGACTTGCCGGACGAGGCCCTCCATGCGCCGCAGGACCTCGGATTTCCGAGTACTGCGTTCGGCTCCTTTAAGCAGCTCGGCATAGGTCACGAAGGACATGCACAACACATCCTCGGCCGGCAGGGCATCGATGCGCTCGGCGATGCCCGGCGGACGATTCTTGATGAGATAGATCAGGATGTTGGTGTCGAGCATGTATCGCATAGATCCTCCCTGCCCTGCGGCAACTGCCGTTGCGTACGATCCTCTTCCAGTGCGGCGACAAAATCCTCGTCGAATCCCTCGTGAACCCCCAGCAGTGCTCGACCTCGGCCTTCGTGCAGCGGGTGCAGGATCAGATCGCCATTCGTGGTTCGGGTAATCTCGACCCGCTCGGTATCGAGTCGCAGCTCGGCGGGAATCCGCACGGCCTGACTATTGCCGTTCATAAAGACGCGCGTGGTGAGAGTAGTCTTGGTTGCCCCCAAAGCGTACCTTAGCGTGTGCGCCCGAGGATACAAGCGATCAAGAACGGCTTCTACTGCCATCTGCCATGCGAATACGCGCCGCGTCGAGGTTGCTCGATAAAGCGGTGGTCCCACCCAACGGCCCGCTCAAGATGCGACCCCTTTGATTGACCCGCGTGACAGGGCGTCAGCGTTCGGATGGGGATGGGTGGCGCCGACTTCCAATCGGCCCGAACCAGCGTCCGGGTCGATCCTCTCCTTGCCGTCGCGATTAGACGGCGTACCGCAGGATCGCCGCCAGCGCCTTGCCTTCCGGGATGTCCTGCGCGCGCACGCTCAGCACTTCGCCGCCGGACAGGAGTACGCGGCGGGCGATCTCGTCCACGACTCCATAGGTGTCGGCGCTCGCCGCATCGGCGAAGGTGACGGTGCCGTCCGCGTCATCAACCGTGCCGTTCACAACCTGGTCCATGTCGACCAGCAGGCTCTGCACCGCGCCGAAGGTTGCCGCGCGTGCGGTACGGGCGATGTCTGTCGTGGACCGGTCCTCGTTGGCGCGTTGTTGGAAGAGCGCGTTCCAGTCGTTGATCTGCTCGGCGTAGAGCGCGTCCAGGATGGGGCGCGCGGCGGCGGCCAGCTCGGCCTCGGACAGGCGCTCCGGATTGCCCTCGATCCCTTCGGCGACCAGGTGCGGGTAGGTGTTCACCGAGCGGTAGATGGCGCCGAGGCTCTCGACCGAGGCCAGGATCAAGGGTGCGGAGCTGCCGGCCAGGAGTCCGCGCAGGGCGCCGTCGACCTTCCGCGCATATTGACGCAGTCGGACCTTCTTGCCCTCGGAGCCGCCGATGCGACCGCTGTAGGAGCGGGTCGCGATGCTTGCCTCGCCGACGGACGAGGCGGCGTCCGTCGGCATCCCCGCGATCTTCACCTCGCTTGCAGGCAGGTCCGCCGAGACCTCGATCAGGCGCACGCCCCCGTCGGCCAAGGCCAGGACATAGCCGCTGTTGCAGAAATTGACCGAGCGCAGCAGGGGTTTCAGGTGAAAGCGGTCGGAGACCTTGACCAAGGGTTCAACCGCGTTCGGGACGCGGAAGGTGCGCAGATTGTCCGGGGTAACGAAGACCACCAGGCCGTGGGCTTGGAAACGCCAAAATTCATCGTCCTCGACGAGATCGTCCAACTCCTCGATCAGGTCGTTGACGCGCCGCTTGTCCGCCCCCGCCGCCTCCAACTGAGCGAGCGCTTCCTTGGTCAGATTTTTGAGCAGGATGCGGTCCGCGTCGGTTTCCGTGCTGATCGGCGTGGTGGGCAGGATGATGGACACCGCGATGTCGTAGCGCTGGGTGGCCAGGTCGGTCAGCTCGTCGGCGGTCGGAAGATCGAGATAGAGCATGCGTGGTCTCTCCGGTGGTGATGGCCGGCGGCGAGGTCGACGCCGGTCCGGTGTATGGACGGGGAAGGAAGAAAAGAGCGGTCGCTTTGGCGGGCCGCCCGGTCAGGCATCGTCGACCAGATGCTCGGGGCGGGGCAGGTCGACATGCGTTGCGGGCTCGGCACCGGAGCGACGGTTCAGCGCAAAGTCCCGCATGGCCGCCGCGCCCGAGAGATTGTAGACCTCCGCAAAACCATGTTGCGCCAGGATGCGCACCGCCGCATAAGCACGCTGCCCGCCACGGCAGGAGACCACCGTGGGCAGGGCGGGGTCGAGCTCACCGAGGCGGTCGCGCAGATCGTCGAGTCGGATGTGCTTGGCGTGGGGTGCGTCGCACAGCGGAAGCTCTTCGAGCTCCGTCGCCTCGCGGACATCCACGACCTGAAATTCGGAGAGATCCGCGTCCGGCTGGATCAGCGGCGCGAGCCCGTCCAGATCGTTCTGTGCGACAAAGGCCGCCATGTGCAGCGGGTCTTTGGCGGAGCCGAAGGGCGGTGCGTAGGCGAGATCCAGCTCTCCGAGATCCTCGATCGTGCCCTTGAAGTGGATCAGGGTCGCGACAACGTCGAGGCGCTTGTCCACGCCCGCCGCTCCGACGACCTGCGCGCCGAGCACGCGTCCCGTGCCCGTCTCGTAGACCAGCTTGATGCCGATCGGCGCCGCACCCGGATAGTAGCTCGCGTGATGATAGGAGACGATATGCACCGCGCGCGCATCGAATCCGGCCTGCCGTGCCGCGCGCAGCGACAGACCCGCGATCCCGGCGGCGTAGCCGAAGACGCGCACGACCGAGGTGCTCCAGGCCGC
>JBGSKP010000402.1:0-12739 GCA_041741175.1 Thiocapsa sp.
GACCTCGACATTGACGCCGAGGATGTCGGCCTGAAACTGCATCAGGACGCTGTTGACCGCCGCACCGCCGTCGCAGCGCAGCTCCTTGAGATGAATGCCGGAGTCGCGCTCCATCGCCTCGATCACGTCGCGCGTCTGATAAGCCATGCTCTCGAGCACCGCACGCGCGACATGGCCCCGCGTCGTTCCCCGCGTGATCCCGATCAGCAAGCCGCGCGCATAGGGATCCCAGTGCGGGGCACCGAGGCCCACCAGCGCCGGAACGAAGTAAACCCCCTCGTTCTCCGGTACCGATCGCGCCAACTCGCGGGTCTCCGAGGCATGACGGATCATCCCGAGGCCGTCGCGCAGCCACTGCACCGCGGAGCCGGTCACGAAGATCGCGCCCTCGAGCGCGTATTCCACCGGCTCGTCCCCCACGCCCCAGGCGATGGTGGTCAGCAGCCGCTCCTCGCTCGCGACCGCCTCGGTCCCGGTATGCATCAGCACGAAGGAACCGGTCCCGTAGGTGTTCTTCGCCATCCCCGGGCTGTGGCAGGCTTGGCCGAACAAGGCCGCCTGTTGATCCCCGGCGATGCCGGCGACCGGGATGCCGCGGGTGCCGAAAAACATCTGCGGATCGGTCTCGCCGTAGATCTGCGAGGAGGGACGCACCTCGGGCAGCATTGCGGCGGGGATCTCGAGCAACTCCAACAACTCCGTGTCCCACGCCAGGTCGCGGATGTTGTAGAGCATCGTGCGGGATGCGTTGGAATAGTCGGTGACATGCACCCGGCAACCGGTCAGCCGGTACACCAGCCAGGAATCGATGGTGCCGAAGCAGATCTCGCCGCGCTCGGCGCGCTCGCGCAGCCCCGGTTGGTTGTCCAGGATCCACTTCAGCTTGGTGCCGGAAAAGTAAGGATCGATGACCAAACCGGTCTTGGACCGGACCATGTCCTCGAGACCGCGTGACTTGAGCTCGTCGCAATAGCGTGCGGTGCGCCGATCTTGCCAGACGATGGCTCGCCCGACAGGACGACCCGAGTCGCGCTCCCACACGACCGTCGTCTCGCGTTGGTTGGTGATGCCGATGGCGCGGATCTCGTCGGGCGGAACACCGCCGGCACGCAGGGCCTCTGCGATCACCTTCATCGTAATCAGCACGATCTCTTCGGGGTCGTGCTCGACCCAGCCCGGCTTGGGATAATGTTGGGTGAACTCGGAATAGGCACGCGCACGGACCGAGCCGGCGTGATCGAAGATCAACGCCGTTGTACCCGTGGTGCCCTCGTCGATGGAAAGGATATAGCCACTGTTCATCTGTCGACGCTCGCCTCGTGGTGGTGTGACGTCCGCACATCCCTGTGGTCATTTTTTTCCGAAGCCTGTTTCGCGGTTGTCCGCTCGCCTCGGGCGGGATTAAGCCCGATCGCGGGTCGATCGCGAGTCGGCATTACCCGAAGGATCCCGGACTGCAGGAGGAAAAGCATCCTACCCTGCCGCATGGGATTGGACTGAGTGTAGTGCGTCTTGAGGCCGTATGTCCTTCTTTCGTTGACATCACGGCGGACGCCGCATGGAGCAAGGAGGTAAACTCGTGAGCCGTTGGCGTTCGGTCTCGTCACATTGCCGGGGGTCGCGATATCATCGCGATTCTCGACCCACAGACATCCGGTAGAGTGGTGGAAATGTATAGCTCGACATCCAAATTCTGGTCAACTGTCTTTCTCGGCATCGCTGCGGGATTCGCGTCGCTCACCGAACCGCATGCATCCGGTGCCGCCGAGACCCAGGCTGTCAAAGCTGCCGAGCAGTATGTTCAAAGTATGCTGACGACCTGCGGCGATTCGTCGTTCGTGACCGAAGCGCCGATCGTTCGCCAGTTCCAAGGCCCAGTCACGGCGAATGGCTGCCGTGAGTTGCCGACTCAAGCCAGCGGTGCCGCTGGCGCCGCCTGGAGTTGCTCCGTCCAATTTAAAGCCACACGCGAGCGTATTTATACACCGGGCGTAGGCTGGTCCTCCTGGGGCAAGCAGCCCCCGCTGCTGATCATGGTTCAATGGCCGGAACCGGCCTCGCAATCCGCATCGGGGCAATTAACAAAACTGGCCTGTTCCGACGTTCCGAAACAGACTGAGCCCGAGCAGGTCAAGGAGACGCCCGAGCAGGTCAAGAGCACCCCCGCGCCGGCAAAGAAAGAGACTCCCACAACGAGCGCAGGCCAACGCAGCCGAGTCAACAGTCCGGGAGATGGCTTTCTCGCATTACGTAGCGAGCCCAGTGTCAGCGCGGGCGCACGTCTCGCCAAGATCCCGCACGGCACACCGATCGAGTTAGGCAACTGCACACCCAACACGTCGGGCAGCGGCAATTGGTGTCGCGCCAACTATGGCGGACAGTCGGGCTGGGTACTCGATCGCTATATTGCCAAGTAGGTCGGAGACGGCCACCAAGGCCATTCAGGTCGCCGGTGACATCTGACATCTCGGAGACGGCGCGGCCGGCGGCATAACCTCCGAGCATCCGCAAAAGCAATCAACTGGCCGCGTCATGTGCGCCCCGACCCCGCGCCGCTATCGGACGTCACGCGCACACCACGCACCCGAAGGAGACCACAGGTGTCAGATAACACAGCCAGGGTGTCCGAAGCCGATGACCAAGACGCTGTGCCGCGCCGCCGTATCGTAACGGCAAGCATGGTCGGCACCACCATCGAGTTCTACGACTTTTATATCTACGCCACGGCTGCCGTCTCCGTCTTCCCTTTGCTGTTTTTCCCGAAGAGCGCATCGGGAACCGAGCTTCTGGCATCAATGGCAACCTTCGGCGTGGCCTTTGTGGCGCGTCCGTTCGGCTCGATTCTCTTCGGTCATTTCGGGGACCGGATCGGACGCAAGGCCACCCTGGTCGGCTCGTTGCTGACGATGGGGATTGCAACCTTTCTGATCGGCCTGCTGCCGACCATCATGCAGATCGGCCTTTGGGCACCGGCAATGCTCACCATCCTGCGGTTCTGTCAGGGGCTGGGCCTGGGCGGCGAATGGTCCGGAGCAGCCTTGCTGGCGACCGAGACGGCTCGCCCGGGCAGGCGCGCACGCGCGGCCATGTGGCCACAGCTCGGGGCACCGTTTGGTTTCATGCTGGCCAATGGCTCCTTCCTGCTGTTGACCATTGCGTTCGGTTACGACTCGGCACAGGCGCAGTTGGAAAGCGACTTTCTCGTCTGGGGCTGGCGTATCCCGTTCCTGGTGTCGATCGTCATGGTCGCGGTGGGCCTGTACGTACGCCTTAAACTGGAGGAGACACCGGTCTTCAAGCGCGCCGTTGCACGCGGGGAGAAGCTCAAAACACCGCTGGCCGAACTCTTCAGAAAAAATATGAAGGAACTGGTCCTGGGCACCTTCATCATGGTCGCCACCTACGGACTCTTCTATCTTATGACGACCTGGATCCTGTCCTACGCGATTGGCCGCACCGATTTGGGCTTTCTCGGCATCGGCTATCGCGACTTCCTGGTGATGCAACTGATCGCCGTGCTGTTCTTTGCCGTCACGATTCCAGTCGCCGGATGGCTGGCGGACCGCTTCGGCCGACGCAGCTTCCTGCTGGTGATCACGGCTGCCATCATCGCTTTTGGCCTGACTTTCGGCGCCTTTCTCGACCCGGCCACGATGGGTATCGGAGCCGATGCGAATCGAGCTGTTATGCTGAGCTTTCTGTGTATCGGCATGATCCTGATGGGCCTGTCCTTCGGCCCAATGTCGGCGATCCTACCGGAGCTGTTTCCAACGAACGTGCGGTATACGGGATCCGGAGTGGCCTACAATTTCGCCTCGATCCTGGGCGCCGCCCTGACACCCTTCGTCGCCACCTGGCTCGCCAAGGATTTCGGGGTCGCGGCCGTTGGACTGTATCTGTCCATCCTGGGCATCCCCACATTCATTGCGCTGCTGATCTCCAGGGAGACCAAAGACATCGATCTGAACAGCCTCCAGACAGACGCCGCCAGGGTCGGCATCGAAGCGACCTCGCCCTAGTCTTACGCGCTGTTTCAAGCTATTTTCCCAGTCCGTATCACGCGTCCGGCGAACAGCACGGCCTGTCCCGACGCCGAAAAAGAGAGTACCAAGATGGCCAAACCAAACTATGCGTTCGAAAAGCGTCAGCGCGACCTGCTCAAAAAGCAAAAAAAGGAGGAAAAGCAGAAGCGTAAAACCGAAAGTAACGAGAAACCGGCACAGGAACCGGAGGATGAGTCAACGGAGACAAACAACACTCAAGCGACTGACTAAAACCGCCTGGCGGCACTTCGGGGCCGCCGAGCCTCGCCGCCCCAGACATGACGGCACACCGGCAAGGCTGTTGGAATCCGCGCAGCAACCATCCGATCGTCTTGGCCTTAATCCCCCTCAAACACGTACACGAAAGTACGCGCCGCCATCTCGGTGTCAAGCACGCCGAGAAGCTCAAGCGGCTTCATCGCCAGCTTTCTCAGAATCGGACCGCTGGTTTTTCGCGCATGCCAATAGCGCGTCAGACGCAATCCGGCACGCTGCCCCAGTTCCAGTGCCATCGTCGGCGTAATCCAGGACACATGCTCGGCGTTTGCAATGAAGGTGCCTTCCCGAAGTCCGCTGATGAGAGACCCCAGGTAGAACGGATTCGGCGTCGAGCAAAGAATCAGACCCTGCGCCGCCAGATGGCGTCGAGCGAAACGCAGCAAGGCAACCGGATTGTCGACATGCTCAATCACATCGCCCATCACAACCCGTGAAAACCGCTGCCCGATATCGATATCGCTGGTGGCATCGACAACCCGCACATCGTACCCGCGATGTTGGAGCTGCTGAATCGGCTCCTCCAGAATGTCTATTCCGACGACTGAAGAGGCGACATCTTTAATCAAGTTATGGCGCCACCTTGGATCAGACGTTTGCTCGATCGTGTGCGCAATAATTCCGATATCCAGGACAGATTGATCTCGAACGAAGTCAAGCAGAAATGTATTCGTATCTTTAATACGACCCTGACGAGCCTTCAACAGTGTCTCGCGGAGGTAGCCACGAACCTTTGGTGCATTTGGATCGCAACTGATGTCCCGCCACTCTTTAATACGTTCGGAATCTTGATTTGAATTCATTAGAGTGAAGAGGATCGGACATCAGTCGACTGAAGAGAATAGGACGAAAGCATAACGTAAACGTCAGCCTTGGACAACGGTAGGACCGTTGCCTCAGCGCGACTGCCCGATCAGGCTCTAACACAGAACCCCGCCGCGGCTGCATCAGCATGTGCCGGCCGCACTTGGCCTTCATCATCCAGCCGGCAAGCCATGCCGCTGAAATCGGCCAGCGGATACCGAACCAAGCAGATCCGGGATCGGCTGCCCTTCGGCTGCCCCGCCCCCCACACTCGGTTAGCGCGGAGCAGGCAATCGGTAAAATATGTCATGAGGGCAGAGATACTGACGGTTCGCCGGACGATTTCGATCCGACACAGCGCCACTCAAATCGGCCGACGCTGTGTCAGTGCCCGTCACTCGTTTGTGCTCCCTCCGTGCCCCGAAGGCGCTCATCCACGTCAGGCGCGCCTACGAGGCAGACCGTGCAGGACTCGACGTTTCGGCTTCCTTTCACAGGCTTGCCCATAAAGCAGTAGAAGTACTGACTTGCAGTGTTGGTTGGCGAAGCTATAGTTGAAGCATCACGAATGACCTTTGACCAGTCGCGATTCGTCCAGTCCCGGAAGCGCGTTTCCGGGACAGCGCTGTTTAGCCACGGTCAACGTGATGGACGAGGGCATGACAAGGCTTATGCGCAAGCGATCAGCCTAGTGGTCGCGGCAGCGGTTGAGCCGTCATGGGCAATTCAGGCTGCTGGAATCGGCTGACTGATCGCAAAATGGGCTTGACATGACCTGTCAAGCCTGTCGGGGGCTTCAATTCTAATGCAATGCAAACCGTGGATTGTATTTCACAAGTGAGATGCCCTGGTTGAAACGCATTTACGTCCTGCCTCACCGAATGGGCATTTTATCAATGAGTGCAAGCCATAATGGAGAGAGCAAATGTTCGTTGATCGGCAAATGATTCGCACCGCTCTGGCTGCTTGTGCCGGTATTGTCTTGCTGCAGTCCGGCCTGAGTTCAGCGGCTGAAACTGCAGTTGTCCGCGCTAAATCGGCACCATCGGTGATCGAGAACAGTTTGACCGGCGCCATGATCGAGACAGCGGAGCCGATTCCTTTCTATGACGAGGCAGGCGACCTCGGCGCCTTGCGCTCGGATCTAAACGAGGCCGAAGAAAACATCGGTGCCCCGGGTTCGACGGAAAGCCGGGACCAACCTAACGGCGCACAGCGCGATCTCCTGAATGAAATAGATACGGAAGTTGATCAGAGCAACGAGGCCGCCTTGGACCCCCTTGATGATTTTGGCGACGATTTCGGATCGATTGACAAGTTCGATACGTTCCCCGGATACAGAGACAAGTGGGCAGCGACTCAGTATCCATGGAAGGCAATCGGAACGCTCTATTTTACCGCGCCGGGTGGAACCGGCTCGTGCTCGGCCTCGGTCATCGGGCGCCGAGATGCCATCGTCACAGCGGCTCACTGCTGTTACAACCGGGACACTCGGAGCTGGTACAGCAACTGGGTCTTCGTGCCAGGAAAAGATCGTAACACTGAACCCTACGGGCGCTTTGCGTATACCTCGGCACGGGTCTTGGGCGCATGGATTACCAGTGGCGGGCGCCAGAACGACGTGTGTGTCATCAAGACACGGACGGGGCTGTCGAGCAGGACGGGATGGTTAGGGCGGTCCTGGAACCAGCCTCAAAACGAGCACGTCTTTACTTTCGGGTATCCCGGCAATAAGGACGGTGGACTGCGTCAGAACGCGTGCGCATCGGAAAACTATCCGAACTGCGGTAGCGCGCTGGTCAACGCCACGGGTTGCGACAAGACGTATGGCGACAGCGGCGCACCATGGATACGCGTCTATCGCCCGAGAGTCTCGGGAGCCGCCAACTATGTCAATTCAGTGACGAGCGGGTGGGACACATGCACGGGATCGTTCGGTAGATCCTATAACGGGGCGCGGTTCACAGACGCCAACATCGTTCCCCTTTGCTCCGCTTCCGTGTGCGATTGAATCCAAACAGCGTCGCGCCACGCGTAACCAATACTGCGCGCAGCACCTGTTGCGCGCAGGACCTATCCTGATCGGTGGTTGTGATAGGGCCGGCTGGGCTCACGACGGCCTACTCGCTCCGCTCTACCGTCACTTATCCGCGCAAACGCCATCACCGCCCTCGGCATACTTTTCATCATCCGCGGTGAGGCGGCGCTCGATCTCCATCTGCTTGCGGGCATCCCAGACCTCTTTACGTTGAGCCACCCGTCGATCCCAGGCATCGGCGACCTCCTGGATGGATCGCTCGCCAAACAGGGCCTGACGCAGAAATCGGTAGGCGAAATCAAGAAGCTCCTCATCGTTCTGCTCGGCCTCGGCATAAAACTCAGCCGGGAGTTGATAGGTGCCACGAAAGTTTTCGCTCAAGACGAAGCGACGAAAGGTGTCGATATCGTACGAGGCCATGAAGAAGAGCTGAAGACTGGCCTGGGGTGGCCGACCGACTGTCGGTCCGGCGGACTTCTTTTTGAGAACCAACTGATACCACGCACGATTGTAGACGTCATAGTCCTCGCAGCCTTGCTCGCGGCGGTAATCCCCGATACTGATCTCGCGTGGCTCGTCATGTCCTTTACAGTGCTTTTCTTTCACTAATGAGTAGCGTTCTTTTGCTTCCGGCGAGTCCTTCTCGCGCAGCGCCAGCAGCGCGACCGGATAATAGCGACAGACAGTGGGACGATCGGTGTAAACACCACAGCCCGCATCACCATTGAGTTGCAGACAGGTGCCCGAGTCGTCGGTTTTGAGCTTGATCCCAGGTAACCCATCTCCGTCCATCTGAAACGGAACCGTATAGCGTTCGATAAATTGGGTGGAGGTCAACCCTAAGCGGCGCTTCAGACGCAGTATGTCGTAAGGTGCCAAGGTGACGTCGGCCTGACGACAACAGGCGTTGAAGCAGGAAATATCCTTGTGGCAGCGGAACTGGATCCGGGTATCCGAGTCCATCACCTCCGGCATCACTGCACTATGAAAAGGAATTTCCGGTTTTGTGTCATTCATCGGGTGTCACCTTATCGTCCACGCGGACATGAGCGGCTGAGCCGCGAGACTGAACGGCTGTGTTGGGGAACCTGCTCGGGGTCTTCTGGCTGCCTTTCTGCCTTCCGGTAGGAATCAGGCGGCCCGCCGACCCGCACCCGGCGTGTCGTCACGGACCAATACGTCGGGATGCGCACCTCAGTTTGAGGCATTGAGCATGAGTCATCTAATGTGCCACTCCAAATGTATCCCGGCAAGGGCCAATCGGATGGACACCGACTCGGTTGACCCGATTGGACACGATACTGAATCCTTGTCCGAAAAGGGGTTTTCAACACATGTTTACCGGTCTTGAAATCCCGAAGAGACTAGAATACGAACAAAACAGACCCATGCGGCGCCCGATTTGCGTCCAATATGCGCCTGGCACGCGCCGAAAACACATCCGCACCCCGAGACTGTTGACGGTAAAACCAAGCCTTTCCGGGGTAGCGCGGGAGGCAAAGCTGATCGCCATTCAGGTCTTCAGCCAATTCCCAAGCAGCGATTGTGGTGGATCACCGGGCGTCATAGCCTATACGTCCAACATCATCGGAGGATTGGAACGTATTTACGCCCTACGTGTATCCCATTCCGTTGCTGCCACCAATCTAAGCCTCGGTGGCGGGCAATTCAGCCGCCCATGCGACGGCGATCCGACGAAGGTCGTCATCGATCGCTTGCGCACGGCCGGAATCGCCACAGTGATCTCCAGCGAAAACAATGGATCGATCAATGCACTCAGCGCTCCGGGGTGCATCGCGACCGCCATCAATTTAGGCAGTACGACCAAATCGGACAACATGTCGTCTTTCTCGAACAGTGCATCCATACTCGACTGTTTAGCCCTGGGACGCCTGATCGAGTCCTCGATCCCGCGTAACGGATTCGCGATCATGAGCGGCACCTCCATGGCGGCATCGATTATTTGCGTGTGATGGCCGATGACGATGCGGGAGTAAGCAGTCCCTCGGCTGTTCAGAAAATCGTGGCCCGCCCATAACCAAAAAAACCGGACGCCTTGCAGCGTCCGGTCAATGTTGAGCCGACTCAGGGCACGAGGCCCGGTTGGCTTCGTTATTTGAACAGTTTGCTCTTGTCAACTACATCGACATGGGCGCGCTTGAAGCAGTTCCAGGTCTTGGTCTCTTTGTCGTAGACCGAGTTGACGAAGCACTTCCAGTTCTCCTCGTCTACAAAGTTGTAATCCATCCGGTAGTAGAAGCCGGGGTAGCGGCTCTCCTCGCGGAACTGGATGTGCTTCATGTGCGCTTCGGCCGTGAGGATGCGGTGGTAGTTCTCCCAGGCCCGCAGCAGTTCGTGCAGGTCCTTGGCGCGCATCTTCAGCGCATCTTCCTTGAGCATCTCCAGCTTCATCTCCGCCACTTCCATCATCTTGGCGTTGGTCTGGTACATGGTCGAAACGCCGGCTACGTACTCGTCCATGATCTTCTGCAGACGGAACTGCAGCATCTTGGGCGTGATGTAGTGCGGGTTGACGTCGATCGCCGTGGAGTAGTCCTTGTTCTCCATGAAGTTGCGGACGGGGCGGTAGATCGCATCGACCAGATCGGCGACGGAATCAGCCAAATCGGGCTTCAGATCCTTGTTGTCCATGCAGTACTTGACCATTGCCTTGGCCGCAAGCCGCCCTTCGGCATGGGAGCCGGAGGAGAACTTGTGCCCGGAGGCGCCCACGCCGTCGGCCGCGGTGAAGAGACCCTTGACGGTGGTCATGGAACGGTAGCCCCAGCTCCAGCCCGACGGCAGATGGCCCGGGATCTTGTCGGCCTCGGCATGCTCCTCGGAGGTCGGTGCGCCCAGATCGGTCGGACCCGAGACCCAGATGCCGCAGCAGCCCGAATGCGAGCCGAGCAGGTAGGGCTCGGTCGGCATCAGTTCGGAGTTCTTCTTCTCCGGCTCGATGTTCTCGCCCGCCCAGACACCGGCTTGGCCGATGCACATGTCGAGGAAGTCTTCCCAGGCTTCCGCTTCGAGATGCTTGATCTCCTTGGGTGTCATGGTCTCGGCCAGCTTGCCGAGCGCGGTGACGGTGTCCATGTATATCGGGCCGCGACCTTCACGCATTTCCTTCATCATCAGGTGGTTGCGCAGGCAGGATGCCGGCACCTTAGCCTGACCGTAGGGCGGGAAATCGTCCAGGAGCGCCTTGTTGGTGTTCATGTAGATCTCGCCGAAGGCGTTGGTCGCCTGGGCTTTGAACAACAGGAACCAGGCGCCGACCGGACCGTAACCGTCCTTGAAGCGGGCGGGCACGAAGCGGTTTTCCATCATGGTCAGCTCGGCGCCGGCCTCCGCAGCCATCGCGTAAGTCGAGCCGGCATTCCACACCGGGTACCAGGCGCGGCCCGTGCCTTCACCGACCGAGCGCGGACGGAAGATGTTCACGCAGCCGCCGGCGACCAGTAGGCACGCCTTGAACTTATACACAAAGACCTTGTGCTCGCGCACCGAGAAGCCGATCGCACCGGCGATGCGGTTGCTGTCGTTCTTGTCGTTGACCAGCTTGACGATAAAGACGCGCTCTTGGATCCGCTCGGTCCCCAGCGCCTTCTTGGCGGCCTCGGCGACGATCCACTTGTAGGACTCGCCGTTGATCATGATCTGCCACTTGCCCGAGCGCACCGGCTTGCCGCCTTCGACCAGGGGCTTGCCTTCGTCGCCGGGCTGTTTCCAGATCGGCAGACCCCATTCCTCGAACAGATGCACGGAGTCGTCGACGTGACGGCCCAGATCATAGGCCAGGTCGTCGCGGGTGATGCCCATGAGGTCGTTGGAGACCATGCGGGCATAGTCGGCGGGATCCTGCTCGCCGAGATAGGTATTGATTGCCGACAGACCCTGGGCCACGGCGCCGGAGCGGTCCATGGCGGCCTTGTCGACCAGCTTGACCTTCAGGTCATAGCCTTCCTTCTTTGCTTGATCGAGCCAGGGGCCGATCTCGTAGGCCGCGCCGCACGCGCCCATGCCGCCGCCGATGATGAGGATGTCGACCTCTTCTTCGACGATTTCCGGGTTACCGAATTCACCAGCCATTTGCATTACCTCAGAAGTCTTTCGATCTTATGGTTCGTCGTCCGAGCGAGCGGATTACTTGCGGATCAGCTCGCTGGGGTCGCCGGCCTTCTGGACGCCGCCGAGCGTGAAGAAGCCCGGCTCGCCGATCTTGGCAATGTCGGCCTCTGGCTTGGAGCCATAAGGATCGATGGAGCCTTCCGGGGTGGTGCGGATGGGGAATTTGAACCGTTTCATGTTGCCGTTGCGAAACTTGATGGTCCACATGATGGAGTCGGTGCCGCGCAGCGGCTGCACGGAGGCACCCATCGGGACGACGTCGGCATAGTGACGGCATTCGATGGCTTGCTGGGGGCAGATCTTCACGCAGGAGTAGCACTCCCAGCACTGCTCCGGCTCTTGATTGAACGCCTTCATGGCGTGGCCGGTCTCGGAGCCGTCCTGGTCCAACTTCATCAGGTCGTGGGGGCAGATGTACATGCAAGCGGTCTTGTCTTGACCTTTGCAACCATCGCACTTATCTGTACGAACGAATGTCGGCATGGTGCTCGATCTCCTAACGTCTCACTAGCAGTGGTGGCCGCCCTTGACGGTGACACAGGAGGCGGCTCAGTGTTTCGGACAGGACGGACCTTCCGAAGCTCTTCGAAAGCTTAGCTTGTCATGCTTCAACTGCCGCTCCTTCGCGCGCAGGATCGCGACGGCAACTCGGCGTTGTCTGCTCTATGCTCTGCGATCAAACCGGCAGCCGTTGCTCGGACCTTAGTTCCGACCGGATTGGTTCGTCGGATGAAGGTGCATGACGAATTCGGGCGAGGGTAGAGACTGCCCCCCTCAAGGTCAAAACAGATTTTTGCCCTGCTTTCATAAATTCGACTTATTAGGTAATTCTGATGGTTCGTCCAGCGGTGTCACAAAACGTATGAATCGCGCAAGATTTTGGCTGACGACCGGTGCGGCCTGCGGGTTCGTGACCGTCGCACTCGGGGCTTTCGGGGCACACGGGCTGCGCGGCCTGGTCAGTGCCGATCTGCTGGCGAACTGGGGCACCGCGACCGACTATCTCGGGCTGCACGCCTTGGCGATTCTCGCCTGCGGACTTTGGCTGCTCCATCGACCCGAGGATCGCTGGGTCCGCCGGGCCGCGGGCGCCCTTATCTTCGGCATCCTGCTTTTCAGCGGCAGTCTCTACGCGATGGTGCTCACCGGCGAGCGCGCACTCGGAATGGTGACGCCGATCGGCGGCTTATTCTTACTCCTTGGTTGGGCTCTGCTCGCCTTCAGTGCCTGGCGGATCCCTGAGCACCCGGACGCGGCGCAGGGCTGACCCGCGACCATGCGGCTCCCACGCATCTTTGTCGACCTCCGCCTTGATCACATCGGGGATCACATCGGAGAGCGGGTCGGGGGCCGGGGCCTGCTCCTCGATCTGCCGGCCGGACCGGCGCGCCATCTCACCCAGGTCCTGCGCCTGCCACCCGACGCCGAACTGCTGCTGTTCAACGGC
>JBGSKP010000403.1:0-6287 GCA_041741175.1 Thiocapsa sp.
GCGACCGCCTCGGTGATCGCCGACGTCAGCCTGGATCAGGCGATCTCGGCCGGCGCCGGCCCCGATGATCTGGTCTTCGTCTTCGCCCGCGCCGTCGCCGGTCCGCCGATGCCGCTCGCCGTTCAACGCATCCGGGTCAAAGATCTGCCGACGCGCGTCACCCTCGACGACAGCATGGCGATGATGCCCGAGATGAGTCTGTCGGCCTTCCCGCAGGTGATGATCGGCGCGCGCATTACCAAAAGCGGACAGGCTACGCCTCAGTCCGGCGATCTGGAGGGCGAGGTTGGGCCGGTCAACAGCACTGGAACGACCGAAGTGGCGGTGACGATCAATCGGGTCCGCCCCTGAATGGCGTCGTCCGCGGGATTTGTCATACCTGCACAGCGGGCGAGTACCGGGGCCCTTCGCGGGCGCCGCAGACGATGCAATTCAGGATGATTTTGATCTGGTTCGGACGCGCGACGCGAAGCACTTCCCTACGCGCGCTGGGGCAAACGCCGACGGCATGCAGTCTCGAAACCGAATCATGCCCTGAAAGCGAGTGTCTTGCTGCGAGCGACTAAGCGAATAGCAGGTTCGCGTCGCAGCATGCAACAGCGCTTTTCACCGAAC
Organism: Thiocapsa sp.; assembly: GCA_041741175.1. GTDB lineage: Bacteria > Pseudomonadota > Gammaproteobacteria > Chromatiales > Chromatiaceae > Thiocapsa. The sequence continues at coordinate 616 of JBGSKP010000403.1, forward strand.
CTACCTCGGTCCACCCTTCTCGTACAGGCCAACCAGCTCGGTATGCGCCAGGATGTGCTCGTCCATCGCGAGGAGTAAGTCATCCTTGGTCGGCGTCCCTAGCTCACTCGGCAGCATGACATCAAGCGCGTAAAGGCGATGGAAGTAGCGATGGCACCCAATCGGTGGGCAGGGTCCCCCGTAGCCCGTACGCCCCCAACTGTTGATCCCTTCTCCGGTGCCTGCGGGCAGATGCTCCGGCGTCACGCCCTCGGGCAAACGGCTGTCCGGAGGCAGGTTGTACAGGATCCAGTGGTCCCAGACCATCCGCGGGGCCGCGGGATCGGGCGCATCTGGATCGTCGATGATCAGAACAAGACTCGCGGTACCCGCTGGGAGATTCTCCCAGTACAGGCTCGGCGATATGTCTTCGCCCTCGCAGGTGTGGCGCACGGGGATATGCGCCCCTTCCACAAATGCGTCCGACTTCAGAACCAGTGACATCGGTGCCTCCTGAGATCCGGCAACAAAAACGGCAACAGCTAATACTATGGTTCCGACATGGATTCGGCACAACCGACCAGATCCCGAATCAGGATGACGCACGAGTTACGGTATAATTTCCCGCTGTCTACAGATTGCGACGCGCGCCTGCTTCAAGCCCTGCATCCATTCACCCGCCACGATAGGATCACCGATGCCTGATTACAACGCCGAGGACATCCGCAACATTGCCCTGGTCGGTCATGCCGGATCCGGTAAGACCACCCTGGTCGAAGCGCTGCTCGCCGCGACCGGTGTGATTTCCACCCCCGGCAGCGTCACCAAGGGGACCACGGTCTGCGATTTCGATCCGCTGGAAAAGGAGCTGCTCCATTCACTGGATGCATCCATCACCAGCTTCAGCGCACACGACAAGCACGTCAATCTGCTTGACACACCCGGCTATCCGGATTTCCTGGGACGCGCCATCGCAGTGTTGCCGGCGGTCGAGACCGCCGCAATCGTGATCAACGCCCAGTCCGGTATCGAGCCAATGGCCCTGCGGATGATGAAGGCGGCGGACAATCGCAATCTGTGCCGCATGATCATCATCAATCAGATCGACGCCCCGGATACCGATCTGGCCGAGCTGACCGATCAGGTGCGCGAGACCTTCGGCCCCGAGTGCCTGCCGATCAACCTGCCCGCCGAAGGCGGCAAACGGGTGATCGACTGTTTCTTCCAACCCAGCGGCGAGGGTGCGGATTTCTCCTCGGTCGCCGAAGCGCACGGCCGGATCATCGACCAGGTCGTCGAGGTCGACGAGGCGCTGATGGAAGTCTATCTGGAGCAGGGACAGGATCTTCGACCCGAGCAACTGCATGACCCCTTCGAGGTCGCACTGCGCGAGGCCCACCTGATCCCGATCTGTTATGTCTCGGCGACCACCGGGGCGGGCATTAGCGAACTGATCGAGATCATTACCCGCCTCATGCCGAACCCATCCGAAGGCAATCCCCCGCCCTTCCTCAAAGGCGAAGGGGCGCGCCTGGCGCCCGTGGTGGTCAGCCCGGAACCGGACAAGCATGCCATCGCACACGTCTTCAAGATCGTCAACGACCCCTTCCGCGGCAAGCTCGGGATCTTCCGCATCCACCAGGGACGCATCACGCCGCAAAGCCAGTTGTTCATCGGCGACGGACGTAAGCCCTTCAAGGTCAACCATCTGTTCCGTCTGAACGGCGCCGAGCAGACCGAGGTCCAACGTGGCGTGCCCGGCGATATCCTGGCGGTCTCGCGCGTGGAAGACATCCACTTCGACGCCGTTCTGCACGACTCGCACGACGAAGACCATTTCCATCTTTCCAGCCTGGAATGCCCGGTCCCGCTGTTCGGGCTCGCCGTGCACACCGCCAAGCGCGGCGACGAGCAGAAGCTGACCGACGCCCTGCATAAGCTGGAGGACGAGGATCCCTGCTTCCACATCGAGCACAACGCCGCGGCCAACGAGCTGGTCATGCGCGGTCTTGGCGAGCTACATCTGCGCGTCCTGCTACGTCGGCTCGCCGAGCAGTACCACGTGGAGGTCGAAACCCATCCGCCAAGCATCCCCTACCGCGAGACCATCATGGGTCAGGCCGAGGGACACCACCGCCACAAGAAGCAGACCGGCGGCGCCGGACAGTTCGGCGAGGTCTATCTGCGGGTCGAGCCGATGGAGCGTGGCGCCGGCTTCGAGTTCGTCGATGCCGTCGTCGGCGGCGTCATCCCCGGCAACTTCATCCCCTCGATCGAGAAAGGCGTGCGCCAGGTGCTGGAAGAGGGCGCCATCGCCGGTTATCCAATGCACGACATCCGGGTCACCGTGTACGACGGCAAGTTCCATCCGGTTGATTCCAAAGACATCGCCTTCGCCACGGCCGGACGCAAGGCATTCATCGAAGCGGTGGAAAAGGCCCATCCGGTGCTGCTTGAACCGATCGTTAAGATCCGGATCACCGCACAGGGCTCGGCCATGGGCGATCTGGCCGGCGATCTGTCCAGCCGCCGCGGCCGCATCAACGGCAGCGACAGCAAGAGCCGTGGTCGCATCGTCATCGAAGGCGAGGTCCCACTGGCGGAGCTTGACGGCTACGATGCGCGCCTGAAGGCCATCACCGGCGGTGAAGGCACCTACAGCATCGAGCTGAGCCATTACGATACGGTACCTGCGGCGATCCAGAAGCAACTCGCCGACGCTTACCAGCGCGCCGAAGACTGATCCGGTCCTTAAAAACCTCCGCCGGCCCGACGCAGGACCGGTGGAGGATCTCCCCCAGCAGGTTCTCCACCCAGAAGGTTCCCCCAGAAAAGGCTCTTCCAGCCGAGAGGATCCGCACGATGCTCAGAGTCTGGCAATCAGGGTTACGTCACAGAGCCGGAGCCGTCCTCCTGCTGGCAATCGCTCCGGCCACGGCAGGTGTCTACAAGTGCATGGACCCAGACGGGCGTGTCGCCTTCAGCGATGTCGCCTGCCCACAGGGAGCCAAAGCAGAACAGATCGATGTCATCAGCCCACCGGCGACAGCCTCGACCCATACCGAGGCACCGTCGGGGCCCCGTCCCACCAGCAAGCCGGCAACGAATCCGGAACAAGATCGACCGGGTGACCACACACCCCACCCACGGCAGAGCGCGAAGCATTCAGCGGTCTATGAACAGTGGGTGAAAGAAGAGAAGAAAGCCATCATCCTGGGCAGGCCACCGGATGTCACCAGGCATTCCTCCACGACATCGACTCGACGCCGATATGCAGATTGAGCCGCTTACGTTTGGCGTCGCTCAACGATGCATCGCAGCCGCGCTACTCGACCTGAAGCAACTCGGCGAGATGTCTTCGGCGAGAAGGTGGTAGCGCCATGGAGCTGACGCAAAAAAGGCTTACAGCAATGAACTGTAAGCCTTTTCTGAGTTTGGTAGCGGGGGCAGGATTTGAACCTACGACCTTCGGGTTATGAGCCCGACGAGCTGCCTGACTGCTCCACCCCGCAACTGAGCTGCAAAGAATACAGGGGGAGCAGCGCAATTGCAAGCCCTCATAAGCTGTTTGGCGCAATCTTTCGCGTCACTCCGACTTGGCCGGTGCCGGTGCAGACGGAAGCGCCGCAACATCGACGGGCGTAAAGCGCTGCATATACGGGTTGTCGTGGTTCCTCCGGATGACAAGGTAGGGGCGCTGGGCGGTCTCGTGGCAGTGGTTACAGGCGGCGATCAGGCCGTCGTAGTCAGCATTGCGTCGCTGCGAGTCTCCAGAATCGAAAGAGGTCTCAAATGTCTCGAACGCCGGGATCAGAATCTCTTTAACGAGATTGCCGATGGGAATGTCGTCATAGCTTTCGATGTCTTCGATCGCTTCGATCACTTCTTCGACCTCATGTGTGTAGTAGCCGACGAGTGCCTGGTTGCCGGCATCGACGGCGAGGCCGAGTTTGTGGGTGTAATACTGGAGTCGCCCCATCCACGTGACCAGACCAAGGTCATGTGAATCGTCGCCGGAAAATGCCGGCATCGGGCCGATCATGAGGGCACCCGCGAGGACGCCCGTCATACCGATCTGTTTCAACATCGTCTCTTTCCTCATCAGTTGGTAACTGCCAAACGACCCGATCAGAGGGTCTTGAGATACTCCAACAACGCCAGCCGCTCGGACGGCGACAGGTCGTCGCCGAATGAATGGCCGCGATTCCCGTAGCCCTTAAGCCCGGTGTCGTAGATGCGGTTGCGTTCGTCCCAGCTCATGGCGCCGGATTTACCTTCGATCAGCTCGCGATACGCCCAGCCCACTGCTGACCCATCGTAGGCCGGCTGGTCATCGCCTTCACGATCGAATTGCCAGTAGGTCGGGCGCGTGCGGCTGTCGAGCAGGGCGGCAAGGGTCGGCACCGAGCCATTATGCAGATAGGGCGCCGTAGCCCAGACGCCGTCGAGCGGGGGCGCAACGTAGCCGAGCGCCGGGGCCGCCTGGGACAGCTCTCCATAGAAGGATTGACCGAACCATTCAAGAAAACGGTCGGCATCGCTGAAGCCCTTGCGCGCAACCTCCGGATCGGTCTCCACCTTACCCAGGGCGATGACACGGTTGGGATAACGCGCGTCCTCGCCGTAGGTGCCGTGACACTCCTTGCAGTTATCCTGAAAGACGGCGTAGCCCTGATCGGCCAGGCCCTGATCAATGACAAACGGGTACTTCGGCGGACGCAGACTCGCCAGATAGGCACGCACATCGACGAACCAGGCGTCGATTTGCGCCGCCTCCTCGACCGAATCGGTGCAAGTAGTGGAGGCGAGGATCATGTAGCGGACGTGGTCGCCCCGACCCTCGCCGTTGTAGAACATCGCGTGCTTCTTGCCCACATTCCACCAGGGCGGCACGCTGACCGGCAATGGCGTCTTGGGCGGCGGCTCGATCAGCGGGGTGTCGGACCAGGCCAGTGTTTTCGGATCCCGGTGCGCCATCAGGGCCAGCGTCAGATTGTTCGCCGAATTCACGCCGACCGTGTCGGTGATCATGTAGTCCGCAATCGCGGTGATCCGATCAGCCCAGCGCCGCCATTCCGCCGCCTCCGGCCCATCCTCGACCAGTGTACCGGTCGCCTCGATCCCGATCAGGGGGTCTTGGGTCAGATCGAGAAACTCGTTGCCCAGCCCCATGACCAGCTCGCCGTTGAAGGGCGCCGCATGACAGGCCAGGCAGTTGGATGTGACGATCTCCACGCCGGATGCGGCGACATGAGCGCTCAGCATGTAAGGCAGCTCGGCGTTACGTCCGGTCCGACCGGGAAACTGTGGCCCCGTCTCCGACCCGGCAGACCGAGTCTTGAGATAGGCCGCATAGGGCAGACCACAGGTCACCACCGAGCGGTTGAGCAGTGCGTCATAGCCTTTCTCGGGATCACCCGACCGCTGGGTCGTCGCCGGGATCGTCCCGACTTCGGCCTTTTGGATGCCGCCCTGGTCGCGCGGGCCTTGGTCACAGCCGGCCAGCATGACCCCGATCACAACGGGGATCACAACGGGCATCAGGATCCAGGGGGTCCGTACCAGCGGGAGAGGCAGAGGGAGCTTGAATGGCATGTCGATCCTACTGGTTTGACGACCCGGCAACCGGGTCCGGGGTGGTTTCGATCCGCCCTCGCCCGCCGATGGGCTCGCCGCCCTGCCGGCCGACGGCC
>JBGSKP010000404.1:0-7710 GCA_041741175.1 Thiocapsa sp.
CAAGGCGCCGGATTGGGGCGGCCCCGGGAGCGGGGCCCAGGCCGCGGCGATCTCGAGCGGTTCGGACGGATCCACCTGGGTTGCGGTTGGCGACGACGCCGGGGGCGTTCGCGTGATGCGCACTCAGACCGGCGAGGACTGGGCCGATGTCTGCACGGGACAGTGGCACACGGATCTGGTTACCGATGCGGCGTTCTCCCCGCATGGAGGCTGGCTTGCCACGGCGAGCGAGGACGGCAGCGCTGCCTTAGTCGAACTTACCGCGGACGGCTGCGGGTCGCCGCGTGTACTGGAGCCGCAGGCCGGCGCCCTCTACAGCGTCGCCTTTGCGCGGGATGGTCAGGCGCTGGTGACGGCGGCTTTGAACGCCACGGCGCAGGTCTGGGATCTGCACGGCAGCCTGCTCGCGCAGCTCGTCGGCCACAAGGATCGCATCTATACCGCGAAGTTCAGCCCGGACGGTCGCTGGATCCTGACCGCCTCGCGTGATGGTGCCATCCGGATCTGGCCGCGCCCGATCCGCGCAGCTACGGAGCCTCTGGAGTCCTTTCTGATCCTTGCCGGCGATCTCGGCGGTGTGGCCTACGCCGACTTCAGCCCGGATGGGCATACCATCGGCGCAGCTTATTGGGAAAACGCTGCGCTGCTGTGGCGCCTCTGGACCGAAGACACGACGCCGGATCGCCGCCTCGAGTCGATCTGGGGTGCAGATCGCGCACGTCTCGCACTAATCCGCGAAGCGATACGCTTCAAAGACGAGAACCGGCTTGACCAACAGTAACCTGAACGGGACGACCCTGATGAAAACGATTCCGGCATGATCCGTCTCGTCATCGTTGAGTACGGCCTCATCTCAGGGCCCGGCGCGTCGCGCCCCGATGGCCACGCAACCTCTTGGCCGACCTGATACCCACAACGATAAAGAGGATTGATGATGACTCGCACCCCGGGTTTGGCCTGTTTGCTCGGCGTCGCCCTGTCTCTGAGCGCAACACAGGCCGCCGCCTTCAAATGCATGCCCCTCTACGGCAATTGGTGTGGCATAGGATACCCGGTCGCGGGATTTCCACCGCCGGTCGATGCCTATGATGCCGCTTGCATGCGCCACGATCTCTGTATCGCAGATGCCGGGCCGAAACAGGCATGCGATATCGCCTTCGTCGGCGAGCTGCATAGGCTCGCCGCCCAGACCGGTTACCTGCCGCGGCCGCTGCAATGGGCGGAATATGTCATCCGTGTGAAGGCCGGTGGTCCAATGGGCGGCATGCCGATGCCCTCCCCCTTCGATGCCTTCGGTCTCATGGCGAGCGCCGCCGCACCCTGCTGGTGAGTCTTGACCCGATCGAGCACTGTTAATGCCGGGTGCTGGACGCGGCGTGAGTTGCGCGATGGGCGAGCGCGAGGTCTTGTGCCGCGGCGAATTCGGCGTCGTTCATCTGGCTGCCGATGATATTGCGCAGTTGATCGGCGTCCGCGTCGCCCTGAGCGATCGCCAACGACAACCAGAAATGCGCGTGGGCCAGATCGATCTCGACCCCGCGGCCTTCCGCATAGATGAGTCCCATCGCGAACTGGGCGTCCATTTCACCGCGCTCGGCCGCCTCGCGGATGCGCGCTACCTTGGACGGGTCATTGCGCAGTAGGATCAGGTCTCTGAGGTAGCTGTTGTCGGTCATATCGGCGATTCGGTGTTGTCGGCAAAGATCGCGGGCAGTATAGAGCAGCCATTGCGCGCGTGCCGGAGCAGCCCAACTGCACGGCGTTCGGTTTGGCCGCTGCCCGACCCGAGCTGATACCATTGGCGCTCGGACGCCTGCGCTCCGAACGCGATCTTTCAGTGACGACGATCAACAGGGTGAGCCCGCATGCCTCTGATCAAACCCTTCGCGGCCTTGCGCCCGGCCACCGACCGTGCCGCCGACGTCGCCGCCCCGCCTTACGATGTGATGAGCGCCGCGGAGGCGCGTCGGATGGTGGCGGGACGTCCCTGGAGCTTTTTGCATGTCTCGCGCGCCGAGATCGATCTACCCGAGGGCGTCGACCCCTACAGCGCCCCGGTTTACGCCAGGTCGCGTGAAAATCTTGCGCGCATGCTGAACGCCGGCATCCTCAAGCGCGACCCATCGCCGGCCTTCTACATTTACCGCCTGACGATGGGTGATCATCGTCAAACCGGGCTTGTCGCCGCCGCCTCGATAAAAGCTTACGATGGCGAACGGATCAAACGACACGAATTGACGCGCCCGGTCAAGGAGGACGACCGGGTGCGTCAGATCGATGCGCTGAACGCTCAGACCGGACCCGTCCTGTTGGCCTGTCGCGCCCGCCCCGACATCGATGCGCTGCTCGTCCGACTGGTGGCAGCGAGCCCTGAGACCGACGTGACCGCGGTCGACGGGGTGCGTCACGAGCTGTGGCCGGTCGCAGACGCCGCCGATATCGCCGAGCTCACGGCAGCCTTCGACACCTTGCCTGCGCTGTACATTGCCGATGGTCATCATCGTTGCGCCGCGGCCTCGCGGGTTGCCGCAATGCGTCGCGCCGCGAACCCGGATCACACCGGTGCCGAGCCCTATAATTTCATGCTGTCGGTGATCTTCCCGCACGATCAAATGCGGATCTTCGATTACAACCGCCTAGTCAAAGATCTGCACGGATACAGTCACGACGCCTTGATGCAGCGTCTCTCGGTGGCCTTCCGGATCGAGGGCGCGATGGGTGCGGTCAGGCCCGAGCGGCCGGGGGAGTTCGGGATGTACCTTGCCGGTCACTGGTATCGAATCACCCTGGATCCGGCGCGGATCCCGTATGACGATCCGGTCGGGCGGCTCGATGTCAGCCTGCTGCAAGACAACCTGATGGCGCCGGTCTTCGGCATCCAGGATCCGCGACGCGATGATCGGATCGACTTCGTCGGTGGTATCCGCGGGTTGGAGGCGCTTGCCGCGCGAGTTGATGCGGGCGAGATGGCCGCTGCTTTCGCGCTCTACCCGACCCGGATGGAGGATCTGATCGCAGTAGCCGATGCCGGCGAGGTGATGCCGCCAAAATCCACCTGGTTCGAGCCGAAGCTGGCCGATGGGTTGGTGAGTCACCTGCTGACGGATTGACTGCGACAATCCGTTGAAACGCCACCAGCGCAACGGGTTGCGTTGAAGCATCAGGCTCACCCGCGCGGTTCAACGTCCAGGATTGCACGCTCAACGCCGTTCAGACTGAGCGCTCCCCACCGAGAGTCATTCCGCCGCCCATGGTCAAACCCATTTACAACCTGCCCGAGTCGCATGGCGACGACACCGGTGCGATCCGTCACTGGCTCGACGGGTTGGCGAGCCATTATTCGACCGATGAGCTCAAGCAGATCGCCGGGGCCTGCGCGGCGCTCACCCGTTGTCGTGGCGACCGGCGCATCGAGACTGGCGAAACCCATGTGCGTCATGTGCTCTCCACCGCGGACATCCTGGCGCGTTTGCGGATGGACTCCGAGACCCTGATCGCGGCTTTGCTCAACGGTTGTCTGGACCAGGGCGACCTCACCGAGGCGCAGCTCGAGGAGCGCTTCGGCCCCGGTATCGCGCGGATGGTCGGCGATCTGGCGCGAATCGGCCAAATCGCAAACGTGGACGCCATCATCGCGGCCAAGGATCAGGACGAGCACGAGGAGAACCTGCGCCGCCTGCTGCTCGGCATCGCCGAGGATGTCCGGGTGGTGCTGGTGGTGCTCGCCGAGCGCGTCCACCTGATGCGCGCCATCAAGGATCTGGAGCCAGAGCGCCGCGCCAAGATCGCGCGCGACACCCAGCGCATCTATGCTCCGCTCGCCAACCGTCTGGGCATCTGGCAGGTCAAGTGGGAGCTCGAGGACCTGAGCCTGCGCTATCTTAAGCCGGAGGAATACAAACGCATCGCCAAGCTCCTGGCTGAGCGCCGCGAGGAGCGCGAGCACTACATCGCGACGGTCATCCAAACCCTGCACGACAAGTTCGCCGAGGCCGGCATTGAGGCCGAGATCACCGGTCGGCCTAAACACATCTACAGCATTTGGCGCAAGATGCAGCGCAAGGAGGTCGAGATCGCCGAGATCTTCGACCTGCGTGCGGTGCGGATCCTGGTCGAGTCCATCGCCGACTGTTATGCCGCGCTCGGGCTCGTGCACGGACTTTGGAAGCATATCCCCAAGGAGTTCGACGACTATATCGCCACGCCCAAGGGCAACATGTACCGATCGTTGCATACCGCTGTGGTCGGGCCGGAGGAAAAGCCACTGGAGGTGCAGATCCGCACCCATGAGATGCATCGCCATGCCGAGTTCGGTGTCGCCGCGCATTGGGCCTACAAGGAGTCCAAGGGCCATGACGCCGAATTCCAACGGCGCGTCATCTGGATGCGCAACTGGCTCGAGCTCAAGAACGAGGGCGACGAGACCGGCGGCTTCCTCGAACGCTTCAAGGCCGAGTTCGAGCCGATTCACATCTATGTGCTGACTCCCCAGTCTAAGGTCGTCGAGCTTCCGAAGGGCTCAACCCCGCTGGATTTTGCCTACGCCATCCACTCCGAGGTCGGCAACCGCTGCCGCGGTGCACGGATCAACGGACGCATTGTGCCGCTGAACTATGAGCTGCGAAGCGGTGAGAGCGTCGAGATCCTGACTCAGAAGAATGCCGCCCCCAGTCGTGATTGGCTCAGTCCGCATCACGGCTACTTGACGACGGCGCGCGCGCGCAATCGCGTCCGACAGTGGTTTAAGCAACAGGACTACGATCAGCATCTTCAAGGAGGCCGAACAACCCTGGAGCGCGAGCTGAATCGACAGGGGATCTCGGACAAGCCCAATTTGGAAGAGCTTGCCGGTCGCTTCAACTTCAAGCGCGGCGATGATCTCCTGGCGGCTATCGGGCGCGGGGATCTCGCCGTCGGCCAGGTCGCCCGTCAGGTCGGCGAGCGCAAGCCCGAGGAACCGAAGGAGATCGAGCCCAAACCACGCACCCCCTCAAGACACCGTGCCGACCTTTCGACGGACGTGGTGGTGGAGGGCGTCGACGACCTCATGACGCATATGGCCCCCTGTTGCAAGCCGGTCCCCAACGACCCCATCGTCGGATTTGTGACGCGCGGGCGCGGTGTCACCATTCATCGCAAAGATTGCAGCAACCTGCGGCATCTGCCTCCTGCCGAAGCCGAGCGCCTTCTGGAGGTACGCTGGGCCGACCAACCGGACAACGCCGGCTATCCGGTGGATGTGTTGGTGATCGCCGCGGATCGCAAAGGTCTGCTGCGGGATATCTCCTCGGTCCTCTCCGATGACGACGTCGATGTGCTCGGTGTCAATACGCATTCGGAGCGCTCCACGGATACGGCGGCCATGCGCTTCACCCTGGAAGTCAAGAATATGGACCATCTGGATAAGATTCTGGCGAAGTTACAGCAGATCCCGGATGTCTTGGAAGTGCGGCGAGCCTACTGAGATGGGGCACGGCAGAGCCACCGGGTCCGGGCCTGCGCCGGCGTTGGACATGCCTGCCTCGGGTGTGCTCGAGCGCATCATCGGTACGTTCGCTATCTCCGGCTCGATTGAGGCCATCGCGCCTTTGGGTCGCGGACTTATCAACGATACTCTCCGTGTCGAGGCCGGCGGCAGGCGTTACGTGTTGCAGCGGATCAACCGCGCGGTCTTTCCGGATCCACTGCGGATCATGGCGAATATCCAGGTGCTCGATCGGCATGCCCGTCGGCAATCGGGTCTTGGACTGCGCGTCCCGGCGCTGATACCGACCCGCGCGGGTGCGGCTTGCCTGCGCGAGCCCGATGGCAGTGTGTGGCGACTCCTTGAGTTCATCGATGGTGCCGTGACCTTGTCGCGGATCGAGCGGCCCGAGCAGGCCCGCGAGGTCGGCACGCTGCTGGGCCGCTTCCATACCTTACTGCAAACCCTGCCGCTGGATGCCTTGGGGGTCTCGCTGCCCGGCTTTCATGATTCTCCGGCCTATCTCGCCACATTCATGGCGATCCTGGGGAGCAGCGAGGCCGAAGATCGGGATGCGGACGTTGAAGCCGGCATCCAATTCGTGGGCGAGCGCCAGGGGCTCGTCACCCTGCTCGCGGCGGCGCAGACTCAAGGCATGATCCCTGTGCGGGTCGTCCATGGGGATCCCAAGCTGGACAACCTGTTGTTCGACTGCGGCGGCGCACGCGCGCTGGCCTTAATCGATCTGGATACCCTGCAGCCCGGCCTGATCCTGCATGATATCGGTGACTGTCTGCGCTCGTGCTGCAATCGCAGCGGTGAATCGGTCGATGGCCATGCGGCGGCGTCGTTTGATCTCGACGTTGCCGAGCCGATCCTGCGTGCTTATGCCGAGCAGACGCGCGGTTGGCTGACGCCGGGTGAGGTGGCTCTCATCCAGGATGCCATTCAACTCATGCCCTTCGAGCTGGGTCTGCGTTTCCTCACCGATCATCTCGGCGGCAACCGCTATTTTAAGATTTCCGAGCCCGGCCAGAATTTACACAAGGCATTGATCCAGTTCGCCCTGGTGCGAGATATCGAGAACAAGTCATCGCGGATTCGCCGGTTGATCCAGACCTGCTTCGCACGTTGAACGCCCTTCGACCGCGACGTAGAAGGTACGATCCAGACTCAAGACCAACAACAGGGGACGACGGGATGAGCGAGAACATGCATTTGGTGCAGCGCCGACGCGCGCAGCTTCAGGGTGCGGTCGGCGATTTGGGAAAGCTGGTCATTGATGCCCTGCGGCAGTCTGTGGTCTGTTTGAGCGACCACGACCTGGCGCTTGCCGAACGCATCATCGCGGCGGATGCGCACATCAATCAGCAGCGGCGCCTGCTGGAGCAGCAATGCCTGGTCACGCTGGCGGCCTACAAGCCTGCTGGAGCGGATCTGCGTGCGATCGGTGCCTGCATGGAACTGGTGTCGGAGCTGGAGCGCATCGGAGACTATGGGGCGGATGTAGCGCGCATCATCCGCAGGAGCGGTGAAAAACCCTTCCCGAGCGCCTCGGTGGACGCGATCGTCGAGGTGGCCGATGACGCGATCGCCATGCTTACCGAGAGCCTGGATGTCTTCACCTGCGGACGTGATGAGCAGAGCGCACGGGCAAGTGTCGCACGTGAGGATCAGGTCGATCGCAACGAGGAGGCCGTTGTCGAGCGGGTTTTGACCATGATGCGCGCCGATCCGGATTTTGCCGCGACCGGCACCTATATGCTGTGGATCGTCCACAACTATGAGCGGGTCGCAGATCGTGCGACCAACGTCGCCGAGCGAGCGGTCTATGTCGCGTCCGGGCAGACGCCCGAATTAGATTAGTCGGTGGGTCGGTGGGTCGGTGGGTCGGTGGCGTCTGCCGCGGCCCGCCCAGGTGCGTGAGGCGCCGCGCGGACTCACTTGACCGGGATCGTCATCGAGTCCTTGCCGTTGCGTTTGAGCAGTGCCTGAACCTTAGCGGCCGCAGCCTTGTCGGGATAGGGTCCGGCACGGACCCGATGGAAGGTCTCCCCGCCGGCCATCGTGGCGACTTCGACGCGACTGGGAACTCCTAACAGCGCAAGCTCCGCCTTCAGTCGCTCGGCATCGGCGCCGCGTTTGAACGAGCCGATCTGAACGATGACCCCCTTACCGCTGCTTGTCGTCGCCCTGGGCACGGCAGCGGCTTCGGCTTCGACAGGCGCCGGGGCGGGCGGCTCCGG
>JBGSKP010000405.1:0-14765 GCA_041741175.1 Thiocapsa sp.
GATGGCATGGTAGGCGGTGGCGGCCAGTGCCAGCAGCACGGCCTCCTCGCCGAGCGATTCGCTCACGGCGACGAGTCGTTCGCCGGGCACCACCACATGCGAAGCGGCGCCGCCAAACAGCCCCTTCGCCTCGTTGTAACAGCGCGCACCCGGTACAAAGACGCGATCCCCGACGGCGACCCCGGACATCTCGCCGGCCCAGGTCACGCGGCCAACCGATTCGTAGCCCGGTACCAACGGATATCCCATGCCGGGGAAATTCGGCATGCGCCCGGACCAGAGCAAGCGCTCGGTGCCGGTGCTGATGCCACTCCATTCAATGGCGACGAGCGCATCGGCCGCGCCGGGCGGAATAAGCGTCAGCGGTTTGAGCGCCAGGGATTCAGGCTGATCGAGGACGACGGCGAGGGTATCAAGGTTCAAGGTTCGACCCGGATGGTGGCGGCGATAAAAGGGTTTAGTGTAACCAACTAAACCGCGTCCTGCGGTAAATGCACTATTTTCGTATGGACTCGATCTCAGGGGAACCTCAGAGCACCCGAGCCGACGCGACTCATGCGATCCGGTTGGCGACGATCAGCCGGGTCAGGATCGGCCGCGCTGTCGGGACCAATCGGACCGGATCGAAGACGTTGATCCGCAGCATGTTCTCGATCTCGATCGGGGTGCGTGGTCGCCCGCTGCCCATCGCCAGGAGGTAGAGACCGAAATAGGCATCACCGATGGGTTCGGCGCCCCGAGTTCCGGACATGGGCTCGGCGACCAAGAGCGTTCCGCCCGCGGGCAGGACGCGCCGGGCGGCCTTGATGATCCCAAGCGCTTCGGCATCATTGTGATCGTGCAGGACGCGCACCAGCGAGACGACATCCGCGCCCTCCGGCAAAGAATCGCGCATCACATCGCCTCCCACGGCCGTGGCCCGATCCGCGATGCCTTCACGCTCAAAACGTGAGCGCGCCCGCTCGGCCACCGCCGGCAGATCGAACAGGATGACCTTCAGGTGCGGCCAGCGCTTGGCGGCGGACACCAGGAAGGTCCCGTCGCCGCCCCCGACGTCGAGCAGACACTGATGACCCTTTAATGAATAGGCATCAAGCACGTCACCGGCGATCAGTGACTGACTGTCGGACATGAGCGCCGTGTAGCCGCCGATCGACTGGTCGTCCGCTTGTGCAGCATCGGCATTGGCGGCATAGGCCCAGTAATCCGAGAGCGCCGTCCGCTTGGTCTCGCCGCGCAGCAGCGCGACCGGATCAGCGAGATCGGCGTAGACCATCGAGTGGTGCTCAACCATCGCCGCGATGCCGGGATTGCCGATCATGGCCGCACCCAGCTCGCCCAAGGTGTACTGCTTATCGCCGCAAGGCGCAACGAGTCGCAGACTCACGGCCGCGCGCAACAGCCGCAACGCCCCTTCCGGGGGAAGGTCCATCCGCTTGGCCAGCGCATCGAGGCTCTGCGGACCTTCAGAGAGGATCTCGAAGAGCTTCAGACGCACGCAGGCAAACAGGACTTGCGAGTAAACGAACCCGGCGACGATGTCGAACAACTCGCGAGCGCGCTTCTGCGCGATCGGGCGGGTCAGGGGAAAGGCCGAGGCCCAGCGCTGAAAACCGGAGCTGGCCAATAAGCGATTGCGCACACCCAGCCAGGAATCAAAGATCGACACGTGAAAAGACCTCGGCAGATTTCTTGTGAATTGTTCTTGACTTGCACCGCGTCACGCCGCGGCCGGCTTGCGCCGCCGCACGCTTGGCCGACATGGAACACGCGGGATCACGCGAATAGACTGCTCAAGCGCGGTCGGCCAGGCCCTTCGGCATAATGTGGCGCGACTCAGCCATCAGTACCGCGGCGAGCTCCTTCGACCCGGGGCAAGGCGGGATGGCATCGATCGCGCCCTTCACCAAGCCACGCAAAAGGTCCACCGCACCGTCGATGCCCAGCTCGCCGGCCGCGCTCGGGCGATTCAACAGGGCATCGCGACCAACCGGCTTGCCGACCTCCTGGGCACTGGCAGCAACGTCGCGCAGATCATCGGCAACCTGGTAGGCTTCGCCGATTCGGTCCCCGACGACACGCCAGGCATCGGCATCGGCGCCGGCCACCTGGGCGCCCGCAGCGGTTGCGGCGGCAAAGAGAGAGCCGGTCTTGGCCCGATGGTATTCCGCCACCGAAACCCGCGGCTCACATTCCCACGCCTGGCCGGCGATGATGCCCGACGGCATGCCGACCGACCGGCTGACGGTCATCAGGAGCGGCGCCAGGCGTTCCGGACTATCGGCCAGCACCCGGGCTAAATGCTCGAACGCCAGCACGATCAGGGCATCTCCTGCCAGCACGGCCAGGGGTTCGCCGAAGGCGCGATGCACCGACGGTAGACCGCGACGCAGCGGCGAGTCGTCGAAACAGGGCATATCATCGTGTACCAGAGAAGCACAATGCAGCAGCTCGATGGAGACGGCAGCAGCATCGGCGGCGGCGACATCACGGCTTCCGCAGGCCGCGGCCACCGCCAGGCAGAGCCGTGGTCGGACGCGCGCGCCGCCTGGGAAAACGGCATGACGGACCGCCTCGGCAAGCCGCGGTGGGCAGGCCGGGGTCGTCACCGACTCCAAAGCCGATGACAGTGCCTGCTCGATTCGCGTGCTTACATCCATCGCCGCTCCCCCGGTGGCCAGTTCACATCGATCTTAGGCCGCATGTAAATATTAGTTGACACTTACTAGTGTCATGTACAATAGACACCGACGCCAACGGCGTCAAATACAAATCGATATCCAGGGGCCATCATCCGATGCCTACAAAGAAAGCGATTGTCGTCGGCGCCGGCATCGGCGGACTCGTCACAGCGGTTCAACTGGCCGCGCGCGGCATCGAGGTCAGCGTTCTCGAACGTGCCGCGGCGCCCGGCGGAAAAATGCGGGAGGTGCTGATCGGCGACCGGCGAATCGATGCCGGGCCGACGGTCTTCACCATGCGCTGGATCTTCGAAGAGATCTTTGCCGAGGCCGGGGCATCCCTTACCGACTACCTGACCCTGAAGCCATTCGAGATCTTAGCACGGCATGCCTGGAGCGAGCAGGAGCGCTTCGATCTGTACGCCGACGAGGAGCGCACGATCGAGGCCATCGGAGACTTTTCCGGCGCGGCCGAGGCCAGACGCTACCGTGGTTTCTGCGAGCATGCGCGCACCATCTTCGAGACGCTCGACGAGCCCTTTATCCGCTCCTCGCGCCCCAATCCGCTGAGCCTGGTCAGTCGCTGCGGCATCCAGGGGTTTCCCGGCCTGCGTCGCATCAAGCCGTTCGACAGTCTGTGGCAGTCCTTGGGCGAGCACTTCAAGGACGAGCGTCTGCGTCAGCTCTTCGGACGCTATTCGACTTACTGCGGCTCATCGCCCTTCCTCGCACCGGCAACCCTGATGCTGATTGCGCATGTGGAACGACAGGGCGTTTGGTCGGTCGAGGGCGGTATGCATCAAACGGCAGTGGCCCTTGCACGCCTCGCCGAATCGCTCGGCGCAACGATTCGCTACGAGGCCGACGTGGCGGAGATCCTCATCGAGCAAGGACGAGCGAGCGGCGTGCGCCTACGCTCCGAGGAGCGACTCCAGGCCGATGCAGTCGTCTTCAATGGCGATGTCGCAGCGCTGGCCAGCGGGCGTCTTGGATCGGGCGTCAGACGCGCGGTCGCCAGGACCGCGCCGGCCGAGCGCTCGCTCTCCGCGATCACCTGGAGTCTGGTCGCGCAGACCGAGGGCTTCCCTCTGCTGCGCCACAGCGTCTTTTTCTGTCGGGACTATGCCGCCGAATTCGAAGACATCTTCGACCACTGCGAGGTCCCGCGTGAAGGCACGATTTATATCTGCGCTCAGGACCGCGGCGATCAGGACGCGGCATCGCCGCGGGGACCCGAGCGCCTCCTGTGCCTCCTGAACGCCCCGGCAAAGGGCGATCGCCACCCATTTAATACCGCGGAGATCGAGCAATGCGAGCAGCGGGCATTCTCCCTACTGGAACGCTGTGGCCTCAAGGTTCAGCGCCTACCCGAGACGAGCGTGGTGACAACCCCGGCGGGCTTCGATCGACTCTTTCCGGCGACCGGCGGGGCACTCTACGGCCAGGCGTCCCACGGCTGGAGGGCCTCCTTCACGCGTCCGCCGTCACGCAGCAAGATTCCGGGCCTGTACCTGGCGGGGGGCAGCACGCATCCGGGCGCCGGGGTGCCGATGGCGGCCATGTCGGGGAGACTGGCGGCAGCGACCCTGCTCGCGGACCTCGGTTTGACCTAGGGATCACACCCGGCGGCTATCTGTGGTGGTACCTGGATGCGCTGAGCGACGACGGGGACCATGGACTGACCATCATCGCGATGCTGGGCAGCGTCTTCTCGCCCTATTACGCCTGGTCAAGGCGGCGCGGCAACCCGAACCCGCTCGATCACTGCGCCCTGAATGTCGCGCTTTACGGGAAGGCCGGCAAGCGCTGGACCATGACCGAGCGCGGGCACAAGGCCATCCGTCAGGAGGCCGGGCATCTGCAGATCGGCCCGAGCCATCTCACCTGGGACGGCACGGCCCTGACCATCGATGTCGAGGAGATCACGGCGCCGATTCCATCGCGGGTACGCGGACGGATCCGGGTCACCCCGGCCGCCGTTAACCCGCGCGCATTCAAGCTCGACCCCGCGGGCCGGCATACCTGGTGGCCGATCGCACCGATCTCGCGCGTCGAGGTCAATCTGGATCGACCGGCCCTGCACTGGAGCGGCCCCGGCTATCTGGATTCGAACCGCGGCGAGGAGCCGCTCGAAGACGCATTCGAATGCTGGGATTGGTCTCGCGCCAATACGCCCAAGGGCACGACGATGCTGTATGACGTGACCGCTCGCCACGGCACCGGCGCCAGCCTCGCGCTGCGCTTCAACGCCGCCGGCGAGGTCGAGGAATTCACCCCTCCGCCGCGGGTGCGACTAGCGACCACCGGGATCTGGCGGATCCCGCGCGGTACTCAGTGCGAGGCGGGGCATCAGGCACACGTCGTCGAGACGCTCGAAGACACGCCCTTCTATGCACGCTCACTGGTCGAAACCCGACTGCTGGGCGAAACCGCCACCTGCGTGCACGAGAGTCTGTCGCTCGACCGCTTTGCCTCGCGCTGGGTGCAAATCTTGTTGCCGTTTCGGATGCCGCGGGTCGCGGGAGCGTAGTCGTCATCGACAGGACGCCCCGGTGCCGGGCAGGGGTCAACTCGTTCTGTGCTCGCGGTGAGGCCGATTCGCCGTACATCGGCCATCGTCGCCACCCCGGAGTTGATCGAGGTGTTCGGATGTTGAGCCGGCACAGGCATTCCGCTGAAAAGGAATTCACGCTCATCGAGTTGCTGATCACGATTGCCGTGATCGGCATCCTGGCGATGATCGCGGCGCCGGCGCCGATCGCGACGACAGCATTCCCGCCAAGGTCAGTGAGGCATTGGTGATGGCGTCGATGATGAAGGTCACCGTGGTCGAAAGCGTGAGTTCGATTGGCCTTGAGGCGATCAATGACTCGAACATCGGGGCCACAATCGACCCCGAGCTGTGGCTGACTCCAAACCAGACCGGCGGAACCGAGAGGATTCATTTCGCAGATGGCACAACGATTCCAGCCGCGCAGCACGGCAAGTACATTGACCCGGCCACCAAGCAACCAAAGCAGCCGACATCATCCCCGCGACTCCACACCCCCTCGGTCAGCGCAGGCCAACACGCCGGCGTATCGCCAAAACCGGCGGCATCGGCAGGCGTCATCACATTCAGACTAAATCCGCGGATCGCGCGTCACGCTGATCAGGCAGGGTGGTTAACCCACCGAAGCGGCGCAGGCTAGGGCGCGGATGGCGACGCGGTCATACTTGCCCGAATCCAGAAGCGGAAGCGCGGAGACCCGTTTGAAGCCGCGAGGCCGCTCGACGCCCGCCAACGCCTTCGCGCACCAGTGCGCAAGGGCTGCCTCGTCGAGATCGCCGCGGTAAACCATTACCAAACGATGCCCCCACACCGGATCATCCAGAGCGACCAGCATGAGTTCGGCGACGCCCGGAGCCTGACGCAGCGCGGCGTCGACCCGGACAAGGGAGACATTGGTGCCGCCGATGACCAGCACCTCGTCGGCACGACCGAGGATGCGCAGCTCGCCATCGTCGTCGCCACCACCACCTTTACAAATGGCGCCGAGGTCCGACGTTTCGAACCAGCCCTCTTCGAGACCCTGCCCCGGCAACCGCTGCGCATTGGCATAGCCGAGCATCACCATCGGACCGCGCACCCGCAGCCGACCAGACCCCATCGTGGATGCGCCGCCTGCGTCGGCTTCGACACCCGGCAGGAGCGGACCGACACGGCCGAACTCCTCAAAACGCCTCAGCGCCCGAGCCGATGTGGCGATCTGGGAGGTCGTCTCGGTCATTCCATAGGTGAGATAGAGCGGCCACCCCGCAGCCAGGGCGCGCTCGGCAAGCGTCGCCCCGAGCGCCTGGCCGCCGATCAGGAGAACGCGCAGCGTACGCGGCGGAGCAACACCGACATCGAGTAAACGGGCCAGCATCGGCGGCACCAGCGAGACATGGGTCACCGCGTGGCGGTGCAGATCATCGGCCAGCCTCTGCGCATCGAAGCCTTCATGTAACACCAGGCTCGCCCCGGCCAGCTCACAGCGATGCAGGATCGCGAGACCCCCGATATGACTCAGACGAAGACAACAGAGCCAGACGTCGTCGGTGCCGAACCCCAGTCGTTGAGCCACCAGCGCTGCCGATACCCTGAGATTGTCCCGGCTGAGCATGACAACCTTTGGTTGACCGCTGCTGCCGCTGGTCGTCACGAGCGAGCAGAGCGTAGATTGCTCCGGATCGAGCGCTGCCGACTGGATACCGGTCGAGATTAACTCGGTGGACTCGGGATCCCATTGCCATTCGGTTCCTGTGGTAACGGCCAGGTCCCGGCAGGCGGTCCGATCCAGACCCGCACGATACGCAAAAAGCGCAGCGCCGAGCCGCGGGAGCGCCCGGCTCATCAGGAGCAGATCAAGGGCCGGGACATCCGGACAGAGGACCACCTGTCCCGACTTAAGGCCCCGAGTCTGGAGCCAGGAGGTCCGCTCGCGCACGCGCGCATCCAGCGCGACACCGCTCAAGCAGGCGCCGGCCGCGACAAGCACGCGACTCGCCTCAGTGGGTTCGGACGCAAACGGGGGATCGAGACTGGCCCCTGGATCCAGACGGGACGGATCGAGACGGGCAGTCACAACAGAGGTGCTACCAGCACACCTCGAAGACACAGGATTTGGCACCGATAGCCTGACAGGCAATCTCGGTCACACGGGCGTTCTTGTGGACAAGGCGCGAGAAAAGCCGCTCGAAGCTCCCGGTATAGAAGTCGCAGATTGGTTCAGCCGCCGTTGCACCCCCGCAGATCGGCCCGTCGGTGACCGACAGCCTGGTGGGTCGGCCGGGCTCGCCGTCGAAAACCCCACTGCCCACGAATGTCCAGGCATTGCGGCGGATCGCCGTGATGAGGACGCGGCTGGCAAGAGGGGCGGGGAGGATTTTCAGGATGCGCTGGACGGGATGAGGAATGCGGTTGGCGAGCAGGTAATCGCCGGTCCGTGCGCCGGCGTCGCGCGACACACGGTGCGCAGTCTCCAGTCCGAGCTGCTCGCGCAACGCAGCTTGAAGACGCGTCACTTCACGCTCGTCGACCATCTCGCTCGGCAGCGTCGCCAGATACCGTTCCAGGCCGGCGGCCCGGAACACCTGGGACACCGCATCCTCACCGAGATCCTGCTCCAGCGCTTCGGCCACCCGAACGACTGCGTTCGGCCCAACGCGCGCAACACGAATTGGGGCTTCTTCGATCCTGCCCGGGGTCTCGCTCACACGGTCGCTCACGCTTAGGGTTCCGCCGTCGCACGCCACTGAGTACTCCCCCAGTCGACCGAGGCGTCCTGCTCGACACAGAGGCCATGGAGCAGATAACGCCCCTCGGGTGTTACCCGGATACCCTCTTCACTGACGTCGAGCAGTCCGCGGCCACCGTCGCGACAGAGGCTCTCATACTCGCGCTCAAGTCCCAGCGCTGAGCTGGCCGGCAACTCCAGATTGCACATCAGGTACAGGAGCGCCTCGCGACGCCTGCGGTCATGATCGGTCAAGAGACGCCCACCCGCCACCGGGAGCTGACCGGAGAACAGACATTGCTCCCAGATTTTGAGATCAGGACTATTCTGCACCAGCGCACCGCCGACCTCCCCGATCCCGCTCGGCCCGAACGCAAGGACCTGCTTGGCGGGCGCCGCCGTGTAACCGATTGCATTGCGATACAGCCGCCGCTCGTCCTGAGCGCTGGTGAGCTCGTCGGCCTCGCGGGCGAAGACGTCGAGTCCGACCCAGCGATAGCCCGCGGCCGAGAAGGATTGAACGGCCTGATGGAACAAGGCCAGCTTCTCGACCGTCGACGGGAGATGCTCGGCACTGATGGCGTGCTGATGCGGACGGCTGACCGGATCGTGCGAATAGCTGAAACAGGCAATCCGATCGGGCCCGAGGTCAACGATCTGGTCGATGGTGGATTGGAAACCCCCGGGCGTTTGAAACGGCAAGCCGTAGATCAAGTCGAGATTGATACTTTCGAATCCGGTATCGCGCGCGGTCAAAAAGACGTCGCGAACCATATCCAAGGACTGCACACGGCCGATCGCACGCTGAACGTCGGAATTCAGATCCTGAACGCCGAAGCTCACGCGCCTGAACCCCAAGCCGTAGAGCAGATCGAGCTGTCCGGCGGAAGTACGGCGCGGATTGCACTCGATCGAGGTACAGGCACGACTATCGATGCGGAAGTGCCGCTCGACGATCTCCATCAAGCGCGCCAGTTGAGGCTCGTTGAGGTGGTTCGGCGTGCCTCCGCCGACATGGAGCTGATCGGTCACCCGGCCGCGCCCGATCACGTCGGTCACCAAGGTCATCTCCAGCTCAAGGGCATCGAGATACTGATCGACCTTTTCCTCGCTGTGCGTGATGGTCGTATTGCAGGCGCAGTAGAGGCAGCGCACATGACAGAAGGGCACGTGCACATAGACGGCAACACGCTCATCGGGCCGGGACCGCAGGCCCATCAGCGCCTCTCTGTAATGAGAGTCACCAAAGGTCAACTCACCACACATGCTCGCCGGTGGCAGCGCACAGCCCGGTGGCAGGTGTCCAAACCGCTCAAGCAGCTCAAGCGGCAGTCCGGAGGGTAGCGGAGGTGCCATGTCGTCACCCCGTCTAGTCAGGTTGGACAGCGGTCAGTTTCGGCGGCGATACCGTCGTTTTGATCGGAAGATCCGCTTCGGAAACCTGCAGATCATCCGGTGCACCGCAGGCGACGATCTTCACCGGCGTACCCTTAAAATTCATATCGGCGGAGAGTTCAGGACGATCGCGCTTCAACTGCGCAATCTCGTCTGCGGTCAGCACCTTGGATGCATCGAAGCCCAAATCGACCTCGGCAGACATGCCCTTCATCTTGAGACGCTCGAGGTCGTAGAACTTTTTTGACGCCGTGGTCTTGGCGAATGCCTTCAGGCAACCGAGCATATAGCGCCTGCGGAACTTGTCCTTGATCCAGGGATATTCCAGGAAACTCTTGCGCATGTAGAAGCGCGCATAATTCTTGAGCACACCCTTGAGCACCTGCTCGCGGGTCATCGCCTCGGGCTTCATGATGGGCGTGACGAAATTGTACTTCGAGTAGTCACGAACCTCGACGCGGTCGCCCAACTCCTCGAAGAGCTCCGCGAAAGGCCATGGCGTATACATGTTCCAGTTCGCCATGTCGGGCTTCCAGTCCTGAGCGAGCTTATACGTTTCTTCGATGGTCTCCGGGGTCTCGTTCTCCAGACCCATGATGAACTGGACCTCGGCGACGATTCCAGCCTCCTGCAACAGCTTGACCGCGAGCTTGTTCTGCTCGACCGTCGTTTGCTTGCGGAAGGTGTCGAGGTTCAACTGCGAGACCGCTTCGGTGCCAAGCGAGACGTGCACCAGGCCGGCCTTGCGATACAAAGGCAGCAGGTCGCGGTCACGCATGATGTCGGTCACGCGGGTGTTGATGCCCCAGTGCAGCGGCAGATCCCGCTTGATCAACTCCTCGCAGAGTGCGACGAACTTCTTCTGGAAGATCGTCGGTTCTTCATCGGCCAAAATCATGAAGCCGACGTTGTAATCGCGAACCAGTGTCTCGACCTCATCGACGAATTTCTTCGGATCGCGATGCCGATACTTGCGCCAGAATTTCCACTGCGAGCAGAACCGGCAGGTAAAGGGACAACCGCGCGCGAAGTTCGGCACCGCCACCCGACAATTGAGCGGGGTGTAGATGTACTTGTCCCAGTCGAGAAGGGACCAGTCGGGCGTTAGGGTGTCCAGGTCCTCGATCACCGGACGCGCCGGGGTCGCCACCACCTGACCGTCGTCGTCGATATAAGCGATGCCCCAAATTCGCTTGCGATCCTGCCGGTGTGTCCCTGCTTCGATCGCCTGCAGCAGCGCAACGGCGATCTCCTCGCCCTCGCCGCGGACGATATAGTCGATCCAGGGCGCCTCACTGAAGACCTGCGTATACATGAAGGTCGGATGGATGCCGCCCAGCACGGTGACGACGTTGGGCAGGACTTCCTTGGCGATCTGGAGGGTCGTTTGCGCCTTATAGATCTGTGGGGTGATGGACGTGGCGAGAACGACGTCGGGTGCGTTGACCCGAATAATCTCGCGCAGCTTCTCATCGGAGATATCGTAGGTCATGGCATCGACGAACCGAATATTCGTCATGCCGGCATGCTTGAGCGCACCGCCGATGTAGGCCACCCAACCCGGGGGCCAGTTTCCTGCGATTTCGGCACCGCCGCAGTGATAGTTCGGCTGGATCATCAATATACGCATGAGAATTCCTCAGGAACGGTTCGAACGGGAAGGAGCCAGACGGATCTGCCCCCTTCGGCTCAATGATCGGCGAGTCCGAGCTTGCCAAGTCGGCGGACCTTGGTTGCCGGAGTCACGCGCCCTAAGCTTGCCGCCACGGGATCGGCTCAATGGCAGCGAGCTCCTGTATCTCTGAATCGGTTCGCACCACCGCACGCATTGCAGCATAAGATAGCTGATTCCCGAGCAACCCGATATGATTAGAGTCAAGCTGCAAGTCGATTCGGCGCACTCCCCGGTGCCCCGCGGCGACGCGATCCCCACATGGAAGACAAGCCTAGCCCAGTCTCCCGCTCGAATCAAAGCAGAGCGACATTGGTCGGACCAGGCGACCGGCGCAATCAGCCGCCGATGACATTGCGGGCCTTGGCTTGGTGGACGACCGGTCGCGCGACGACATCCTGCAACTGCACGACAGTGCTGCGGGCCACTGGCTTGGACGGGGTGTCGTCCTTGCCGCCCGACTCCGGATCGCGCGGCGGAAGGGCCCAAGCCCAAAGGGCCTCGTCGGGCAGCGGAAGCACGAGAAACCAGTGCTCGAGGGTTCCCAGAGCCAGCAGAGTGGCGACCAGGATCAGTCCGACGATGTCATGCGCGCTCGCCTCCGAGGCCAGCGCCTGGGAAACCAGCAAGACCACGACGACGGTCGGCACGGTGACCGAGATCGGGAACAGGAGGTTCATGCTACGTTTGGGCATGTAGGTCTTCAGGTAGGCCAGGTGATCCGGCAGCCAGTCGTTGAGGTTCGGAACACCGAGAAACAGGTTGAGCTTCGCGCTCCAGCGCATCAACCAGAGGACCACAAAGGTCCAGGTTCCGATCTGATTGGGCTCGCCCCAGGAGACGAGCACCAAAAAGGCGACCGCCGACAGGACCGCCAGCTCGTGATACAGACTTGTGAGAATCGCCAGGCCGAAGCGTTTCCAGGCGACGCACCCCGGCGGACAGGGGGACTTGCGCGGACCGGTCACGAGACCGGTGAAATAGCTCATTTCAAGCACACCCCAGACCAGGACGCCCGAGGTGAATGCGCTATAAGTCGCCATCTGAGACGTCGATGTGCTCGCAACGACCAGCACAAACACCGCGATGGCCAGAACCGCGGTGCCGCCGAGCATCGACCACCCGAAGGTGCGTCCCGGTAGATTGTCCAGGTAGAGCACGGCACCCGTGCTGAACCACCAAAGCCCGAGCGCGTAAAAAACGGGCAAAGCATATTCGAGCATGACGTGCGCCCTATTCTCTGGCCGATGCCGACCGGACAGCCCTGCCCGCGAGGGCCACGCAGCCCGGCAACAAAACGTCTCGACATCGCGAGATCGCGGATCTCAGGACGGTTGCGCCCGAATCACACCGGGCACTCGGAAGCCGGATATCAAACCCGGCGAGTCGGGATCATAACAGGCAAGTCATCGACCCGGGATAGGGCTTCCCGGTCACAACGGCCGACGGAAAATCGGTATCCTGGGTTGATGACGACGCCGACCGCCGGGGCTGCGACTTACTGAACCGTTGGCGAGGCCGACAGGAAACGCCCGACAGCGGCCTCGTTGGTCGGGCCAAAGGCTCTGAGATCGACGAAGAAATCGGTCGTCAGATCCTCCAGCGTATAGCGCCCGTTCTCCCGAAGACTCAGCCGATAGGGCCCATCCGGATCGACGCTGTGCATCCGGCGTTCGCGCGCGAGGGTTCGCAATACACCGCGGATGAAGCCGTCGCCCTGTGGCGGCAACTTTTCCAGCAGCGCATCTGTTGCATCATCGTAAACCGCAAGCTCGCCCTCGCCGACTTCCACGAAACGCAGATCGCGCACTTGGACTGCGGGCGAGAGCGGGGCCTGACTTGGATCAAAGCCGGTGAGCCGGGCGACCCCTACCGCGAGGATGGTGAACCCAACCAGCGAAGCGATCGCGATCAGGATGCCCCGTGGAAAAGGCTGGTCATGCATATCACTCAAGGGTCGACCTCGTCACGATGATGGGCTGGCCCCGGATAGACCGCCACTGACTGATTGCTCCACGCCATCCCCTGAGCCGTTGTCCGATTTTGGATCAGGCTTGGCAGTGGAACTGGCAGCATAGGCACCGAGTGCATTGGAAAGAATCTCGGCGACCTTCACGACATCCGGAATGGCACGCAGCATCGGCTGTGGATGTGAGAAATGCCATGGCCGCACATGCGGCCATTGCAGCAGATAGGACGCGCGCACCGACTTCTCAAGCACTAAGGGTATATCGCCGGTGTCGTCTCGGTTTCGCCTCATCTCCGCTGATTGGATCTGGGCAAAGGGAAAATTCACGATCATCTGAATGGCCACGCCAAAACGCATTACGACACGGCGTGACGTAATGGTATAGATGGTCGCCCGTGACATTGCCCAAGCGAGGAGCGTGAGCCCCCCGATGGCAACCAGGCCAAGGGCAAGCACCCACAGCGCACCCGTCGCAATCTCGGCCAGCGTCTCCCCTGCAGAATAATTTGCAAAGATCCGCCAGACGATGATCACGGCGAAATAGGCTGCAACCTTCCAGACATGAAAGGCGCGCCGCGCCAACACCCTCCAACGCGGCGCACCTTGCCAAAGCATCTCCTCACCGGGAGGAAGATGCTCCGGT
Source organism: Thiocapsa sp. (assembly GCA_041741175.1). Classification (GTDB taxonomy): domain Bacteria; phylum Pseudomonadota; class Gammaproteobacteria; order Chromatiales; family Chromatiaceae; genus Thiocapsa. The sequence continues at coordinate 13,619 of JBGSKP010000405.1, forward strand.
AAGCCCTTAACGGGCTCGAACTCATACTCCTTCACAGCAGAGGCTCTGACCGATCCGCAGTTGCGTAAAAATGACCACCTGCGTAATAGGCGCAGATCTTGTCCTCTTCATACAGCGTGACCTGATCGGGCTTCGCCAGGGTCGGCACGTTGGCGAAATGCTTGCCGGCGATCGACTTCACATTGATCTTGCGGTTTTTCTTGTCGAAACGTGTGAGGTTGATCGGCAACAGAACCTGCTTGCCACCCTTGGCGACTTTCATCTCGAGATAGCGAATCTGTGGCTCCGAGCGATCGACCCAGACATCCGTAATGGTGCCGCCGACCTCACCGTCGAATCCGACGACCGTCATGCCGCGCGGATCCGGATCCTTTTCGGCGATCGAGAAGTCGGTCGCGACACGCATCGGAACGATCTTGGGCGCGCCTTCGAAGGTCAGGTCAGGATGCTTCTCGCGATCAGGCGAGGCAGACGGTCCGAATCCAGACAGCATGGGATCGCCATTGGGGATCAGCGGTGAACCCGGATAGGGCAGAGCAGGCGTTGCATTGACCTTCTCGACCGGCTCCGAACGCGGCGCAGACACAGTACCGCCGTTGTGCGGCAGGATATAGGTCTTCGGCTTAGGCATGGGCGGGAAACCGACGATCTGAATGTTGCCACCGCGGGTCGATTGGAGCGGATAGCCTTCGCGCTTGTTCTCACGATGCAAATAGAAGACCAAACCGGCAAAAAAGAACCAGAACACATACAAAACGAGCTGTGCAACGTCGATATAGCTGGTGATGGCTGCTGACATGATGTGACCTCCGTAGGACGAAAGACTAACCGGACGATCCGGTTAGGCCGAAGCGCGATGACCGTCGATGAGCGGGCTCGTTCGGGGGAGCGACGAGCGGATCAACGGCGACCAACGTGGCAAAACCTGCTCTGGATTTCGATGTGATAAGCGACTCCCTAGCCAGTGAAAGGACCGGCCGATGCCGGGCCAAGGTGACGCCTGAGCCGGTGCGCCGCGAGGGGCTGCGGCACCACAGGCTGGGCGCACAAACGGCAGTCTCGAAACACCGCACTCGACTGCTCACGCGGGCACCAACTCCAGTGCCTGCGACGTATAAAAACCGACGGCGATCCGCCTGGTCCGCTG
>JBGSKP010000406.1:0-4496 GCA_041741175.1 Thiocapsa sp.
CCAGCGCGCCGCACCGACGCGGCGACGCCGCCGCCTCCCGACAACCTGATGGGGAAACCTGGTCGGGAAACCTGATCCAATCTGCACGAATGGAGCCGGCCTCATGAGTAAGGCGCAAGCGCTGGTGGTCGATGACGAGTCCGACATCCTTGACCTGTTGAAGATCACGCTGGCTCGAATGGACATCCTCGCGCTGACCGCCATGACGCTGGCCGATGCGAAGCGCCAGCTTGCGCGCAATCGCTTCGACCTGTGCCTGACCGACATGAGCCTCCCCGACGGTAACGGCATCGACCTGATTCGCCATATCGCCGCGCACTTCCCGGATCTGCCTGTTGCGATGATTACCGCTCACGGCAATATGGAATCGGCCGTCGCCGCGATGAAGGCCGGTGCATTCGATTTCGTCTCCAAGCCAGTGGATTTGCAGCTTTTGCGCCAGCTCGTCGGCTCCGCCCTGCGGGTGAGCGAGTCATCGGGCGCGCGCGACCTGAACAAGGTGGCCGGCGGCGCAACCCTGATCGGGCAGTCGCGGGCGATCGAACAGATTCGTCAAATGATCGGCAAACTCGCACGCAACCAGGCACCGGTCTTCATTACCGGGGAGAGCGGCACGGGCAAGGAATTGGCCGCCCGCTTGATCCACGCCCAAGGCCCGCGCGCCGCCGGGTCGTTCGTCGCCGTGAATTGCGGAGCCATCCCGCAGGATCTGGTCGAGAGCGAGCTGTTCGGCCACAAACGCGGCAGCTTCACCGGTGCGGTCGGCGACAAGGAAGGGCTGTTCCAGGCCGCATCCGGCGGCACGCTGTTTCTCGACGAAGTGGCCGATCTGCCGCTTCCGGCACAGGTCAAACTGTTACGGGCCATTCAGGAAAAAAGTGTTCGCCCGGTCGGCGCCCAGCAGGAGGTTCCTATCGACGCGCGGATCATCAGCGCCAGCCATCGCGATCTGACTCTGCAAGTGGACCAGGGTCATTTCAGACAGGATCTGTTTTATCGCATCAACGTCATCGAGCTGCGCATGCCGTCATTGCGCGAGCTCCCGGGCGACATCCCGGCCTTAGCGCAACAGATGCTGCAACGCATCGCCCGTCAGGAGGGGAGCAGGCCGGCCAAGACGCTCTCCGATCCTGCACTCGATGCCCTGATGGGCTACGGCTTTCCGGGCAATGTGCGTGAGCTCGAAAACATCCTGGAGCGCGCAACCGCGCTCTGCGACGATTGCGTGATCGATGTGGCAGACCTCTACCTCCCCCAAAGCGATGCCCCGCAGACACCGCAAGCGCCGATCGACGACCGCCTGCCGCTGGAGAACTACCTGGGCGAGATCGAGAAGAAGGCGATCCTGGATGCGCTCGACGAGACCCGTTGGAATCGCACCGCCGCCGCGAAGAATCTCGGGATGACACTGCGGTCGCTGCGCTATCGTCTGGCCAAACTCGGCATCGAATAAGCGATCGCCGCCGATCCATGAGTGATCCATTCAAGCATGACTGCACCGCACACCAGCCCCGACATGCTGTCCGCCGCGACCGGGCAGAGGCGCGATCCCTTCGTGGATTGGATGCGTCTGGCCACACCCTACATCCACGCGCACCGCGGCGGAACCTTTGTGATCGCGTTCGGCGGCGAAGCGGTCGCCGATCCGGGCTTTCCCGATCTGGTTCACGACGTCGCTCTGCTACACGGCCTGGGCATCAGGCTCGTGCTGGTGCATGGCGCGCGCCCCCAGATCGAGGCGCGTCTCGCCGGTCGGGGCGCCAAGCTGCGCTATGTCAACGGCCTGCGCATCACCGACCCGACCGCACTGGCCTGCGTGAAGGAAGCCGCCGGCGTGGTCCGGGTCGAGATCGAAGCCCTGCTTTCACTGGGACTGGCCAACTCGCCGATGGCCGGCGTGCGCATCCCGGTGGTATCTGGAAACTTCGTCACGGCGCGCCCCCTGGGAGTCATCGACGGCATTGACTATGCCCACACGGGGGCGGTGCGTCGCGTCGATCGCCAGACCCTGCGGGCCGTACTGGATCAGGGTGCGGTCGCCCTGATGCCGCCGCTGGGCTATTCACCGACCGGCGAGGTCTTCAACCTGAGCGCGGCCGACGTGGCGCGCGGCGCGGCGGTAGCGCTGGGGGCCGACAAGCTCATCTTTCTGACCGAACAACCCTGCACCGATGTGGCCGGGAGCACGGAAACAGCGGACAACCTGGGCTCCAACCTGTTGGCACGCGATATCGAGCGCCTGCTTGCCGAATCGCGCGCGATCCCAGAGGAGATCGCCCAATGCCTGCGCGCCGGTGCCGATGCCTGCCGCAACGGGATTCGACGTGTGCATCTGGTGCGCCGTCGCCGTAGCGGCGCCCTGCTGCGCGAACTCTTCACACCGGACGGCAGCGGAACACTGATCTCCGCCGAGCCTTACGAAGACCTGCGACCTGCGCGCATCGACGACGTGACCGGCATCCTCGAGTTGCTGCGCCCGCTCGAAGAACGCGGGGTGCTGGTGCGCCGATCACGCGAGCGCCTGGAGACCGAGATCGAGCGTTTCTTCCTCACCGAGCGCGACGGCTTGATCACCGCCTGTGCGGCACTCTACCCCTACCCGAGCGCAGCGATGGCCGAGTTGGCCTGTGTCGCCGTCCACCCCGATTATCGGGCCACCGGACGCGGTGACCGGCTACTCACGCATATGGAAAAGATCGCCCGTAGCGAGGGCATCAAACGTCTTTTCGTCCTCACGACCCAGACCGCGCACTGGTTCCGTGAACGCGGCTTCGAGCCGGCTCCACTCGGTGCCTTGCCGATGGAGCGCCAAGCCCTTTACAACTTCCAGCGTAACTCGCAGGTCTACATCAAGATTCTGTAAGCCGCCCGCAAGGTCCTCTCCGGTTATGCCCATACCACCACGAACCTCGTGCCGGCCGCCACGCAGGCGGCCCGCCGGTCGCGTTGCACTGCTGTCCATCCGCACCCTTGCCCTTGCGCTGGGCCTCATCAGCAGCCTAACCAGCGGCCTGGTCAGCAATCTGGCCGTGGCGCAGCCGAGCGTCACCGATTCGCCAATCACCAACGGCTCCAGCGCGACCTTGCCCTCGTCGAGCCAGATCGAGGCCAAGCTCGCCGAGGCATCGGCCAATGCCGGGCTCGACGAGGCGACCAAGACAGCCTTGACCGAGCAATACCGCAAAGCCCTGGCCAACCTTGAGGCAACGCGCACCTTTGACGCACAGAACAATGAGTTTGCCAAGTCGCTGACCACGGCCCCTGCCGAAACCGCCGCCATCCAGCAGCGACTGGATCAAACCGGTCAAGCCGACGAGGCCGCCGCCGCGATACCGGACGACCTGCCGACGGAGGAGATTGCACAGCGTCTGAGCATCATCCTGGCGAATGCCGCTGCCGAGGAGACGCGGATCGGCGAGCTCGACAAAGCCATCGATGGCAGCGCCGGCCGCCCCGGCGCCATTAGGGCCCGGCTGTCGGAAATCAAAACTGCACTTGACCAGGCGGAAGCGGATCTGACGGCGTCCAGCGTCGACGGGGCGGAAGCCGGGTTGGCCGAGGCACGACGCTGGACCCTGGAGACCAGTCGCGCGGCGCTCTGGTCCGAGGGTCGAATGCTCGAACAGGAGCTCCTCAGCCAAGGCGTACGCGAGGCCCTGTATCGCGCGCGACGCGAGGAAGCCACCCGACAATGGGAGGCACTGCACGGACAGCAGAAGCAACTTGAAGAACTGCAGAACCAACGCCGCCGCGACCAGGCCGAGGCCGCACAACGCGAGTCCGAGCTTGCCCGAATCGAGGCGGCCGACAAGCACGCACTGGTGCAGCAAACGGCGCAGGAAAACGCCGAGATCACCGCATCGACGGGCGATCTGGCACGCCGCATCGAGACGTTGGGCGGCGAGATCGATCGGATCGAGGTCGAGCGGCAACGTGTCGAGCAGGACTTCAAGGCGGCAAAACAGCGCATCGAGGCGGCGGGGCTGAGCAAGGCGCTTGGCCAGGTGCTGGTGGAGCGGCGCGACCAGATACCGGATCTGCGGCAATTCAGTCGGGCGATCCAGGATCGCGAAGACACGATCGCCGAGGCCACACTCAGACAGATCCATTATCGCGAAGAACAACGCCAGCTGCGCGATCTTAATGCCTATCTGGACAATTTGACGGCGCAGGATCCGACCGCGCAGGCCCCGGGGCTGAGGGATCAGTTGAAAGAAACGCTGGACCAACGGCAGCGCCTGATCACCCAGGCGCTCAACGTGGAGGACGACTACATCCGCCAGCTCGGCGAGCTCAATTACGCCGCCGATCAGCTCGTTCAAACCGCTGCGAGCTACGATGACTATCTCGCCGAACGGCTCTTGTGGGTCCGCAGCGCGCTGCCGGTCAGTCTGGAGACACTCGCGCCCCTGCCATCGGCCGTCGCCTGGCTGCTCGCACCCGAACACTGGATCGAGGTGGCCAGGGTGCTCGCGCAGGAAGGGGCGCGCGCGCCG
>JBGSKP010000407.1:0-3599 GCA_041741175.1 Thiocapsa sp.
CCGCCGCGATCGAGGCTCAGCAGGCGGTTGCCGCCGAGTATCGGGCGCGCATGATGGCCGACTATGAAAACAGGCGTCGCCTCGCTGACCAGCGCGCCCGCGAATATTGGGAAAGCATGCAGGGTGCACCGGGTCAGGTCGCACCGCCCGCAGGTTATCCGGCATACGGGTCGGGCTACGCGCCGGGCTACGGACCGTCGGCTTTCCAGCGCTAGGCTCCGGTCTCTTCGGTCCGATCCCGGTCAGGCGCCTGAGCCCGGACCAGGATCGGGCTGCAGGGGCTGACGACAACGACGACACAGGTAGATCGTGCCGCGGCTGCGGACCCGGTTATGGCGGATGCTGCTGATTTCGTGCGTGCCGCAGGCGCAGCGATAGGTAAAGCGGTGCACCGATCGAGTGCGCAGGCGCGACACGTCGTAATGGTGGCAGCGCGACGGCTCGACGCCGAAGCGGTACATAATGCTCTGCCACTCGCGGCCATGCGGGCGGATGTCTGATCCGTAGACCGTAAAGGCAACGACATGAGCGACTTCATGAGCAACGGTCGCCCGGATGAAATCGGTCGGATGGCGACCGAGCAGCGCGGGGTTGTAGCGGATAAGCGCGCCCCCGCCGCCTTTGACGCGCGCCTGGCCGGCCGACACGCCGGTCAGATCAAAACGGATCTCGGTGTGCGGCATGCTCGCGTGAAGCCAGTCCTCGGCCTCGCGCAACAATTGTCTGGTACGTTCGACGGCTTTGGTCATCGACAATTGGATTGCGACTGGGTCGGTCTTGCTCGTCGTTGTCGTCATGGCGTTCGTGCCCCTGTCGCTGCCGCCTTGTCCCCGACATCGTCCGACGGCCTCCGCCTGACGGGGGTGAGCCGAAAGAGTGCACCCAAGGAGCCGACGCTGGCAACATGCCTTCGTGCGCCTTTGAAGCTGCCGGCCGCTCGATACAAGAACGGGGTAGACCGACGATCTGATGGTCGCGATGGTTACCGACCTTGCGGACCAGCGTAGGAGGCGATACACTCCAAGGGCTACGTAAACGAGTTTGTTTTCCGGGAACCTCGAAGGTCGGCCTCCTTTAAAGAACCCCCTCTGATGGGGTTTTTTTATCTCGGGCATTTTGCCGTGACCCAGCCGGTGTTTCGATGAGTGCAGGCTGCTCTCGTTCTGTGGTTGGGCCAATGGCCCAATTTTTGTCTCTGAAGGGCGTGTGATGGAGCCTGCAGACAGTCGTCTCAACCAATTAGCCCGTGGGGTCGTCGAGCCTCTTGGCTACGAGCTTGTCGCGGTGGAGCTGTTTCAGCGCGGCGCATCCGGTGCGACGCTTCGAATCTATATCGATCAGGAGCGCGGTATCGGTGTCGAGGATTGCGCGGCGGTCAGCGATCAACTCAGCGCGGTTCTGGATGTCGAGGATCCACTGCAGGGTCACTATGATCTGGAAGTGTCGTCACCGGGTCTGGATCGGCCGTTGGTATTTCCGGCGCATTTCAAACGCTTCGAGGGGGCGCGCGCCAGGATCCGGCTGAGCGAAAAGCTCGATGGACGGCGCAGCCTCGAAGGAATTCTGCGCGGCTGCGAAGACGGCATCGTGAGTCTCGAGGCGGATGGCCGCGACTGGGCGATCCCAGTTAACCGGATTGAGATCGCACGGCTTGTTCCTGAGCTCTAAGTCACGTTGTTCAGGGCCGGTTATTCTTTGAGTGAGGAGTTCCGAGCTCGCCGGGATCACGCGGTCGCATTCAGCGCCGGGATCTGCCGTGCTGTGATCCTCCCGGTTGGGACCCGCACAGGGCCGGATCTTTATGAGTCGGATGAGGTGGAATGAGCAAAGAGATCTTATTGGTCGTTGAGGCCGTCTCGAACGAGAAGGACGTCCCCGAAGACGTTATCTTCGAGGCCATCGAGGCCGCATTGGCATCGGCTACCCGCAAGAAGTTCAGCGGGGATGTCGACGTTCGCGTGGCGATCGACCGCAAGACCGGCGACTACCGAACCTTTCGCCGCTGGGAGATCGTTCCGGATCCCGAGCTGGGCGTGCTCGAAGCCCCATCGCGCCAGATCACCTATTCAGCCGCTCAGATCCTCGAGCCCGAGCTTGCTCTCGGCGACTTCATCGAGGAGGAGATCGATTCGGAGCTCTTCGGTCGGATCGCGGCGCAGACCGCCAAGCTGGTCATCGTCCAGATGGTTCGCGAGGCCGAGCGCGCCAAGATTGTCGAGGCGTATGGCGAGCGCAAGGGACAGCTTGTCACCGGTATCGTCAAGAAAGCCGATCGCGGCACCATCATGATTGATCTCGGCGGGAATGCCGAGGCGCTGGTCCCGCGCGATCAGGTCATCCCGCGCGAGTCGGTTCGCCCCGGTGATCGGTTGCGCGGTTATCTCTTCGATGTGCGCGCAGAGCCCAAGGGGCCGCAGCTGTTCGTGAGCCGGACCGCTCCGGATCTGCTGATCGAGCTGTTTAAGCTGGAAGTGCCGGAGGTTGGCGAGGGGTTGATCCAGATCCTGGGCGCCGCGCGTGATCCGGGTTCACGCGCCAAGATTGCGGTGCGCACCATGGACCCGCGCATCGATCCGGTGGGCGCCTGTGTCGGCATGCGTGGCTCGCGTGTTCAGGCGGTTTCCAACGAGCTGAACGGCGAGCGTGTCGACATCATTCTATGGGACGAGAATCCTGCTCAGTACGTGATCAATGCTATGTCGCCCGCCGATGTCGTCTCGATTGTGATCGACGAAGACGCGCGCAGCATGGACGTGGCCGTCAAGGAAGAGAATCTTGCCCAGGCGATCGGGCGTAACGGCCAGAACGTTCGACTCGCCAGCCAATTGACGGGCTGGGAGCTGAACGTCATGAACGAAGAGGATGCGGCAGCCAAAGGCGAGCTGGAGGCGGTTCGCTCGGTCCAGAACTTTATGGATCAACTCGGGGTCGACGAGAATCTGGCCGCCATTCTGGTCGAAGAAGGCTTTAGCACAGTCGATGAGGTGGCCTATGTGCCCCTGGTCGAGATGCAGGCCATCGAAGATCTTGACGACGATACCATCGAGCTCTTGCGCGAGCGTGCGAACGACGTACTGCTGACGCGCGCGATTGCCTCGGAGGAAGGCGTGGCAAGGGATCCCGCGGCGGATCTGCTTGAAATGGAAGGGATGGACGAGTCACTTGCCTATGCCTTGGCGGAACGCGGTGTGGCAACGCTTGAGGATCTCGCCGAGCAGTCGGTCGACGACTTGCTGGAAATCGACGGGATGGATCCGGAGCGGGCCGCCCGCTTAATCATGAAGGCACGCGAACCCTGGTTCGCCGATGCTCCGCAGGGTTAGAGGATATAGGTCAGTTCATGAGTGAAGTCACGGTCAAGCAACTCGCCTCTACGGTCGGCATCCCGGTTGAGCGTCTCCTGACACAGTTGAACGAGGCGGGCATCAGCGCCGAGAATGCTGAGACCACCTTAACGGAGCAGGAGAAGGTCCAACTCCTGAGCTATCTGCGTCGCAGTCATGGGAAAGCCGAGCCCGACAGTGGCGCGGCGCCTGGCCAGGTGACGCTGAAGCGCAAGTCGGTCAGCGAGCTTCGGCAGCCCGCGACGGCACCGCGCG
>JBGSKP010000408.1:0-1653 GCA_041741175.1 Thiocapsa sp.
TGTGCAGGCGCTGGCCGACGGGCAGGGTCTGGCCCTGGTGTTGGAGCCGGTCGCGCCGGACGATGCGCCGCCGACGCTGCTCGATAATCCCGGCCCGATCGCCGCCGGCCAGGATCTGGTCGCCTTCTATCAGATGCCGGCCTACGACGCCTGGGATCCGTCGCGGGTCCTGTTCTTCTCGTTCGCAGCCTTTTTCGCGATGATCCTGTCCGACGCCGGCTATGCCGCGCTGCTCGGTGTCCTGCTTCTTGCGTACTGGCGCAAGATGGGCAGCAGCGAGCTTGGCGGGCGCCTGCGCATCCTCGCCGCGGCGCTGGTCGGGACCTCCCTGGCCTGGGGTGTCGTCGTGGGCAGCTATTTCGGGTTCTCGCCCGCGCCGGAAAGTCTCCCGGGGCGCCTGCATCTTCTCGATATCAACGACTTCGAGACCATGATGCGCCTGTCGGTCGGGATCGGCGTGGTCCACCTGATCCTCGCCAACATCGAAATGGCGGGTGCCCAACGCGGCCGGGCCGCCGGGCGCGTTGCGCTCGGCTGGATCGCGGTGATGGCTGGCGGCTTCGCGCTCTGGATCGGTAGCGGGGCCGGCGCCCCGCATTGGTTGATCCTCTCGGCCCAGGGCCTAATGGGTGTCGGCTTTGCCACCGTCCTGCTGCTGGGTAGCGATCGCCCTGTGGATGGGGTCAAGACCCTGGCACTGCGCGGGTTCGATGGCCTGAGCAATCTGTTGCGGGTCACGCAGGTCTTCGGGGACGTCCTCTCCTACCTGCGGCTCTTCGCTCTCGGTCTGGCCTCCGCCTCAATGGCCATGACGTTCAATGGCTTGGCTCGGGACGTCGCGACCGAGCTGCCTGGTCTGGGACTGCTGCTCGCCATCCTGATCCTCTTGGCCGGACATGCGCTGAATCTGCTGCTCGCGATCATGAGCGGCGTGGTCCACGGGCTGCGGCTGAACTTCATCGAATTCTATAACTGGGCCCTGGCCGGCGAAGGCTATCCCTTTAAACCCTTTAAGCGGACGGAGTTGCGCGAATGAACGAGTTAGTCACTGCGCTGGGCTGGGCCGGACTCTTCGCCCCGATGGCCCTGGGAGCGATCGGCAGCACCATCGGCTGTGCGGTCGCCGGTCAGGCAGCGATCGGTGCCATGGTGGACACCGATTCCGGCTACGGACGCTATATCGGTGTCTCGGTGATGCCCTCATCACAGGTCATCTACGGCATCGTCATCATGTTCAGCCTGCAACGCGAGGTCACGCCGGAGACCGCACCGGCCCTCTTCGGCATCGGCCTGCTGTCGGGTCTGGCGCTGCTCTTCTCGGCCATGCGCCAGGGTCAGGCCTGCGCTTCCGCGATCCATGCCAGCAAGACCAAACCCGAGATCTTCGGTCTGTCGCTGGCACCGGCCGCCATCGTCGAGGGTTTTGCCGTGTTCGCCTTCGTGTTCGCGCTGGTTCTGGCCGGCGGGATCCCGGGATGAGCCGAAGTACCAGCGAGGGGCGCGACACCATGACCACAGACGACAAAGGCCCGCTCAAGGGGCTCGCCTCTTCAGGCGTCGAGGCCCTGATCGAGCGGCTGCGCGACGAAGGTGTTCAGGTCGGACAGGCCGAGGCGCAACGCATCGAAGCGGAGGCACGGCGCGAGGCCGCCC
>JBGSKP010000409.1:0-2395 GCA_041741175.1 Thiocapsa sp.
AGCTGTCGCAGATCGTGATCGCTGAGGTGCATAGGGGACGCAGTACGTGACTGCGGCGAGTTACCGCGGGCTGTTGTCGGCTGATGCTGTGAGGCTACATGAGCGGCCTCACGTAGGTCAATGATCGGCAATCGGAGTGCCGAATCGAGAGGGGGGATAACCGATTACTCGAGAAGAGGCGTGGAGATTGACTTAGCTTGCTTTGGACGCGGCTACTCTAGATTTTAACAAACGCTAATACGTAAGCTGCCGATAAGCTGGTTGTGATGCGGGTCTACTTCGATAAGCCGCGCACGACGGTGGGGTGGAAGGGATTAATCAACGATCCCGACCTTGAGGGCAGCCTCGCGATCAACAAGACGCAGAACGTGCGTCGATCCTGTCGGCCATACTTCTTGTCGCCGCGGTGCAGGGCCGTGCCTCCCGCGAGGAAATGCTGGATGTGTTCCGGATTGTGACCCATCACGAGCTTGATCCCGACCTGCTCGACCTTGCGCATCAACGGTTCCACGCGCTGGCCGAGACTGATCTGATGGAGTATCGGCTTCCGCCGGTCTCAAGCAGCATTGTCGGTCGTCGCACGCTGGCAGCTGCGATGACGTTGGGTTGTGTGGCGCGTCCGGCCAATGACGGTGTCACCTCACTGGTGGAACGTATCGCGCTCGATATCGAAGCGACGTCGGACGCTACAGCAGCCGTCCGTCAGTCACTGGAACCCTGGAAGAAGGGTTGCCCGATGGCAGAAGGGGTCTCGCTCGTCACTGTGTTGCGACACCGAGCGCCGATTTGATCTTGGCAACGGCCGAAGCCGGGTCCTCCTGATAAAGAATTCGGTCACTGTACCGGCCCCGGGCATCAAACAGCAGAACAGACGCCGAATGATCCATTGTGTAGTCGCCGTCCTCTAGTGGCACTCGTGCGGCGAAGATGCGGAACGCCTCAATCGCCTTGCCGACTTCCTCGGGGCTGCCCGTGACGCCCTGAACGCCATCGACCCAGCTTACATACTCTCCAAGAACACTGGCGGTATCGCGTTCGGGATCGACGGTGACAAAATAGACATTCATGTCCTTCGATGCCGGGTATTGCTCCTGCCAAGTGCGTATATCGCCAAGCGTCGTCGGGCAGACATCCGGGCAATGGGTGAAGCCGAAGAACACCATGCTGGGTCCGTCCTCCAACGTGGCCTCGGTAAAGGTGGTGCCCGAAGTGGTCGAAAGAGAGTATTCCCCGCGTCCGAGCGTATCCAAGACGCTCGCATCCATCCCGGGATTGACAAATCTTGTCCAAGCCAAAGCGGCCAAGTTTACGGTGATTACGGTGACAAGCCCCCAAAGTAGGAGGCGGGGTTTCTTCGGCGACATCGCCCGGTGCTCCCGGTTTTCGTGCGTCAATCAAGTGATCGGCCTAAGAACCATGGCCGGAATGATCCATGGTCTTTGCTCCTTTACCCATAATGGCAAAAGGAATGGTGACGGTCCCGGCCTTCTGGAACTCCAGCGAGGCATCGACCGTTTCGCCTTCAACGAGCGGCTGCTTGAGCTCCATGAACATCAAGTGGTAGCCGCCGGGTTTTAACTCCACAGTTTCGCCTGCAGGGATGACGAGTCCGTCAGCCAGCTTCCGCATCTTCATTGTGTCGCCGTCCATCTCCATTTCGTGGATCTCGCCGCGTTCGGACACGGGTGATGACACGCCGACCAGGACATCGTCCTCGGCCCCGGTGTTTGTGATCATCAGAAACGCGCCTGCAACCGGTTGATTGGGGAGTGTGGCACGCGCAAAGGGTGATTTGAGCATGAGGTCGCCGACCATGTACTCGGCCATTTCCATTGTTGCCATGCCAACGCCCCTCTTCATGTCGCCTGCCAAAGCCGGAGCGACCAGGCCAAGAAATCCAACGGCTGCTGCCGCGATGGCAAAATGAAGTGCTTTCATTTGTTTACTCCGAGAGCGTTTTGGTTTTTTTCAGGTAAAATCTCAGGGACCAGGCGCGTTCACGACCTAGTCCATAAGGCTGTCTTTTGTTCAGGTTCCTTGGGTTGTCCCCGCATCGCAGTTTCATCACGCGGGATGACGTCAAACACATCGCCGGTGTATGGGTTCACCCAAGCGTATGAGCGCACGTTCTCGGCGTCATTGAATTCGATCAGTGTAGATCGACGGATAGGAAATCCAAGCCGCCCTGAAGGTTGCGCAGGGGCCGAGTCAAGACGGTAGTGGACGCGGGATGTGAGGTCAAGACCCGGAAACACAGGGCGAGCGCATATAAATCCTCAGCCGAAGACGACCTTAGCGCGGTAGTCGTCATTCCAAGCGGCCTTGCGGCGCTTCTGCGCCAAGCGCAGCTTGGAAGGCTCTTGTTCGAACAGATTCATGCACAGGTGGCGGATCG
>JBGSKP010000410.1:0-10862 GCA_041741175.1 Thiocapsa sp.
CGCCGCCGCGAGCCAGGCCGCGGGTAGGGTCGGCAGGGTCGCGATATGGGTCTGCCATGAAGTCACCGACAGCTCGAAGACCGCCTGCTTGACCTGCTCCGCGCGCGCCTCGCGCGGCAGCGGCTTGCCGAAGGCGACCAGCACGTCGCGGGTTCGGCCCTCGCGCCGACTGGCCTTGAGCTTCTCCTTGGCGTAGGAGAAGCGGCTCCCCCAGAGACCGCGCAGGTAGAAGGGCAGGATGACGCCGGACGCGGCGGCGCGCGCGGACTTCTCGAAGCCGCGCTTGAACTCGGAGAGCTGCCCGTTCTTGCTGATGGTGCCTTCCGGGAAGATGCACACCACTTCGCCCGCGTCGAGCAGGCGAGAAACGGTCTCGATCGCCTCGCGGCTGCGCCCGCCCGAGATGGGCACCACGCCGAAGAAGTCCAGGAACCAGCGCAGATACCAGCGCTCGTAGATCACCCGCTCCATGACGAAGCGCACGGGCCGCGGGCTCGCCATCTGCACCATCGCCCAGTCGACCCAGCTGATGTGATTGCCGAGCATCAGCACGCCGCCCTGCGCCGGCATGTTCTTCAAGCCGATCACATCGAGCCGATAATGGGTCGACATGGCGCGCATCATCAGGAAGCGCACCATCGACTGGGGTAACTGATAGAGGGTGTAGATGGCCCCGCAGAGCGCGACGACGGCGAGCGCGAGCATCACCGTCAGCCCGCCGATGTGCAGATAGGCCGCGAGCACCGTCAAGCCGAGGAAGCTCAGCATCACGATGTTCTGGATGAAGTTGTTGGCCGCGAGCACGCGCCCGAGCCCTTGCTCGCCGGCGTTGAACTGGATCAGGGCGTTGAGCGGCACCAGAAAGACGCCGCCGAGGAAGCCGAGGAGCAGAAAGTTCAGCCCGTGCGCCCAGGCCGAGCCCAGGCCCGGCAGGACAAAGAGCGCCGCCGCGACACCGAGCGCGCCGACCGGGATCAGACCGGTCTCGATGTGGTTGCGCGAGACCCGCCCGGCCACGACCGAGCCGAGGATGATGCCGATCCCCGAGCAGGCGAGCACGCCCTGGATGACGACCGTGTTGGTCTCGCCGAGGGTCTCTTTGGCGAACGCCGGGAAGGCGGCGAGGATCACCTGCGCGATCGACCAGAAGATCGCAAGCCCGACGATCGAGAGCCAGATCACCTGGTTGTCCCGGGCGGCGTGCAGGTTATTTCGCAGATAACGACCGCTGGCGTAATCCGGCCAGGCAAAGTGCATCTCGGTACCGGGCGCGCGTGCGGGCAGACGGTAGGCCAACACGACCTCGATCAAGGCGCCCGCAACCAGGACCCAGCCAAGCGGCGCCATCATCCCCATCACCTCGTCCGGCGTGGTGTAGCGCATGCCGGCCAGGCGACCCTCGAAGAGGATCGAGAAGAAGAAGATCCCCGCCAGGATCGCCGTCGTGGTCGTCGCCTGAACCCAGCCGTTGGCCGAGGCCAGCGACTCCTTGCCGACCAGCTCCTTGATATAGCCGTACTTGGCCGGCGAATAGAAGGCGCTCTGCACCGCCAGCAGGAAGGTCATGGCGAAGGCCGCCCAGAACCAGCCCAGATAATAGAAGCCCGTAATGGCGAGCGTGACGGCAACCGCCACCCAGGCACTCGCGCGCATGACCAGATGCTTGGGGAAACGGTCCGCCAGGAAACCGGACGGCGTGAACAGCAGGACGAAGGGGAGCAGGATCAGGGCATTGACGATCGCCGTCAGCAGGATCTGCGCGTCGCCGTCATAGGTCTTGAAGAGGGTGTTCTGGATGATGATCTTGTGACCCAAATCCACGAAGGCATTGAGAAAGATCATGCCGATATAGGCGACGAAACCGGTGATGCGAAAGAGCTGACCCATGCGAATGCGCCCCCTGGCGTCGACCGAGATGATTGGCGTTGTCGGCTGTGGACCACGTTATGGCGACGGCCGGGACTCGTGCATCAGACCGGCCGAGGTGGCACCTGGCGCGGAGCGCCGGGAGATGCGTGACACCGCGTAAGTGGTGTTACGAGTAATCCTGGCGAGTGCCGGTTTTCGCCGGGAAAAACACACGGCGCAACACAAAAAAGAGCAAATTGGCTTCATTCTTCTGAATTGCGTCCAGCGCCAAGCTCGCGGAGTCTACCGATGCGCACTCATCCTCGAAACTTCACCGATCACTCCGGACGCGATTCAGCGCGATTCAGAAATGAGGCGCGACATGTAGTCGCTGACCGCCGCAATGTCGGCGTCGCTGTACCCCTTGATGGCCTTGACCATCTCCGGATTTGCATTGCGTCGCCCGCCGTCGCGGATCAGACGGGACTCGCGATCCAGATAACTGACATGCTGGTGCGCAACACGCGGGTAGAATTCCGCGGCATTACCCTCGCCCTGCTCGCCATGACAGGTTGCGCAGTCGGTGTCGTAAAGGGCCTGGCCACGCGCCAGAGCGCTGCCGTCGCCTTTGAGATTGTCGGGCGGAATCGGGAGCTGCGACAGGTAGGCGGCAATGTCGGCGACCTCTTCGGGCGACACCACCCACTCGGCGACGAAGGGATGCATCTTGGGGTTGTCGCGCCGCCCGGCGCGCACGTCGACCATCTGCTTGATCAAGACCGTTGCATGCTGGCCGGCCAGTTGCGGATAGAGGGCATCGGCGCGACCCGAGGCATCCGGCTGATGACAGCCGCGACAGACCTCGTAGCCTTCTTCACCGAGCTGCGGATCGCCATCATGCGCCAAGGCGAGCATCTGCTCCTCGTTGGGTTGATTCCAGACATACCCAGGGGATTCGATGCCGGGTGCGTAGGGTTGCTTCGGCAGCTCCGCCCCCGCAAACCCCGCAACGAGTGCAAGCGGGGCGGTCCAGATCAAACGTGTCGTGATGCTGTTCATTCTTCCTCCGATTCGACGACCACCAAGCCGGCGATATACTGGGCCACGGCAAGGTTTTCCGCCTCGCTCATCCGTTCGGCCACGGCCTGCATGAGCCCGCGGTCGTTGGTGCGCTCGCCGGCGGCATAGAGGCGCATCTGCTCAAGCGTGTAACCGACATCCTGACCCGCGAGCCGCGGAAAGCGACGTGTGCCCTCGCCTTCATCACCGTGACAGCCGGAGCATGCGGGCACACCGCTACCGGGATTGCCGTCTTCGTAGATGACCCGGCCCAGTGGCAGCACGGAGGGATCGGTTACCACGCCGAGGACGGGCTCCTGAACGGCAAAGTAAGCCGCAAGGTGCAGGATCTCCTCATCCGTCAACTGGGCGACAAACGGGGCCATCACGTCGTTGCTGCGCAGACCCTTGCGGTAATCGTTGAGCTGCTTGGCCAGATAAACGGCATGTTGGCGGGCCAGGTGGGGCGTATTCGGAATCGGACTGGTCACCCCCGGAGCGTGACAGGCCACACAGACCCGCGCGGCGACAGCCTCGCCGATCTGCGGATCGCCCTTCTTGGTCTGGGCGGCCAGCGGCGGCGCCGCAAGCAGACCGACGACCAGCGTCAAGACTGATACCGATTGAATTGTGCACACTCTCACAGCGATTCCTCGGAGCTGAATCAGACGTCATCATGTCTTAGCCGATCGCAAGTCGACAAGTCGCCAACGGATACTGGGTTTGCCGCCCATCGCGGCGGGATCGAGGGAAATGCGATCAAGCTCCATTGGAGGCGCCTCATCTCGCGAAGTCGGGCCGAAACGCGACCTCGGGCAGCCAGCTTCGGTTCTACGTTAGACTCAACCATCGCCACAATCCTGCGGAGTCCGACGTGGATCCAACTGCTTTTTCCTATGCCTTCAGTGTCCGACTGCACGACACGGACGCGGCCGGGCGGCAGTTTTTCGGCCATCTCTTCCGTCATGCGCACGATGCCTACGAAGCCTTTATGACCCAGGTCGGCCTCCCGCTCGAGCGTCTCATCCGCGACGGCGAGATCCTGCTCCCGCTCGTGCACGCCGAGGCAGACTATCACCGACCCCTCTGCCAGGGTGATCGGGTTCAGGTCACGCTGGCGATCGACGAGATCCGCACGCGCTCCTTCGCCGTCGCTTATCGCTTCGAGACGCAGGACGGGGCGCTCGCCGCAACGGCCAAGACCGTCCATCTGCAGATCAATCGAGACGGCTCGCCCGCTTCGGGCCTGTCCGATGCGATTCGGGACGCTATCCAGCCCTACCTGCAAAACCGCCCGCAACCAGGAGACGGCCCGCCTGGGCAGGACGATTGAACCGCAAAGGCACACATCCGCGTACCGTTCCTCAGGGACCAGACAGAACCAAGGGAGTCTTCCGTCCCTGCTCGTCGACCCGCACGAAGGTGATGCAGGTGGTGAAGATCGGCTCCTCGTTGCCGGTGACCAGATCGTCGGCGAAAACGTGGACGGAATAACTGATCGAGGTGTTTCCCCGACAACTCTCGACGGCGTCGAAGCGCAACACCGCGCCCTGACGCACGCTGCGATGAAACTCGACGCGATCCATCGCGATGGTGACAAACCGGCAGCCCGGATGATCGCGACTGGCGGCGATCCAGGCGATCTCGTCGACCCATTTCAGCAAAAACCCGCCGAACAGATAGCCGTAATGGTTCAAAAACTCGGGGCGGACGACCTTAAAACTTTCCATGCAGACATTCTCCGGATCAAAGAAAGGGCAAAAAAGGGGCAAAACCGCGGTTTAACTGCGCTGGGTCTATATAACGATACGAACGTCCAGGTTATTTTGCGCCCCGCGCGCTCGAACAAGACAACGACAAACAGACTGATCAGAGTCGAGGGGAACTGATGACGGGACATTCTTCCGTGGGCTGGGTCGACATCGTCGTCATTCTGGCCTACCTCTTCGCGACCGGCTATCTCGGCTGGCTCGGTTATCGCGGCACCCGCTCGGCGGCGGATTTCCTGGTCGGCGGACGTTCGGCCCACCCGATCATCATGGCGATCTCCTACGGCGCGACATTCATCTCGACCGCAGCCATCGTCGGCTTCGGCGGGGTGGCTGGGCTCTTCGGCATGAGTCTGCTGTGGCTTACCGTGCTCAACATCGGCGTCGGCATCCTGATCGCCTTCATTCTCTTGGGCGAGCCCACCCGGCAACTCGGACACCACCTGCGCGCCCACACCTTTCCGGAGCTGCTGGGTCAACGCTACCAGAGCCGCGGTGTCCAGATCTTCGCCGGCGCGCTGATCTTTCTCTTCATGCCGCTCTATGCGGCCGCCGTCATGACCGGGGGGAGCATCTTCGCGGCCACCCAGTTCGGGATCGACTTCGAGGTCGCGCTGCTGATCTTCGCGCTCATCACCGCCGCCTATGTCATCCCCGGCGGCATCAAGGCGGTGATGTATACCGATACCCTCCAGGGCTTCGTCATGGTCTTCGCCATGATCTTTCTGCTGATCTTTACCTACATGAGCCTCGGCGGCATCACCGAGGCCCACCAAACTCTCACCGACATGGCGGATCTGGTTCCCGCGCCGCTCGCGCAGATGGGTCATCGGGGCTGGACCGCGATGCCCGCATTTGGCTGGGGCGCGCCCACCTACGATCTCTGGTGGACCGTGATCACCGCGCTAGTGCTCGGCGTGGGGATCGGCGTGCTCGCTCAACCTCAGCTGGTGGTGCGCTTCATGACGGTGCGCAGCCGTCGCGAACTCGACCGGGCGGTGCCGATCGGCGCCGTCTTCATCCTGCTCATGGTCGGGACACCCTTCGTCGTGGGCAGTCTCTCGAACGCCTGGTTCGCACAGAACGGCCCACTGCTACAGGGTAAGGTCGTCGAGGTCATCGATGCCGACAAGGACCGCGCCATGGTCGAACTGATGCAGAAGGGCGAATCCGGGGCCTGGACGGCGATCCTCAACCCCAAGACGCAGGCGCCGGCGCGCGC
Source organism: Thiocapsa sp. (assembly GCA_041741175.1). Lineage (GTDB taxonomy): Bacteria > Pseudomonadota > Gammaproteobacteria > Chromatiales > Chromatiaceae > Thiocapsa. The sequence continues at coordinate 5,899 of JBGSKP010000410.1, forward strand.
ACCCATGATCATCGGCGAGCGCAGCGCGGCACAAGACGGCGAGGGCGGGACCTTCGAGCTCGTCGCCGGCCGCTCCATCGCCGCGACCTACACCAAAGGCGACGCCGACAAGATCATTCCGGCCTTCATCATGGCGGCGATGCCCCATTGGTTCGGCGTCATCTTCTTCCTCGCCTTGCTCGCCGCCGCCATGAGCACCATGTCGAGCCAGTTCCATACCATCGGCACGGCAGCCGGACGCGACCTCTACGAGCGCATCGCGGAGAAGGGACATCAACGTGAGCCGAGCATCCTAGTGATGCGCCTCGCCATCATGATCGGTCTCATCATCGCCGTGACCATCAGCTACACGGTCCGGCAGGAATATGTCATCGCCCGGTTCACGGCGATCTTCTTCGGACTCTGTGCGGCGAGCTTCCTGCCCGCCTATATCGGCGGACTCTTCTCCAAGCGCGTGACCCGTGCGGGCGCGCTCGCCTCCATGACCGTCGGCATGAGCGTCTCGCTCTTCTGGCTGCTTCTCATCAAGGCGCGTGAGGCCAGCGCCATCGGGCTGGTGCAGTGGGTCACGGACGGCAAGAGCAGTCTGCTCGCCGATTATCCGAACTGGCCGTCGGTGGACCCGATCATCATCGCGCTGCCGGCATCCCTGCTGACCTTGATCCTGGTCAGTGCAGTGACGCGGCCGCCGGATGTGGCGCATTTGCGTCGCTGTTTCCCCGATTAAACCGCGTCTCGGTGGCATATGAGAGGTTTCGGGGTGCTGCTGCGTTCTCGCCATCAGTGAATCTTGGCGCGGACGCGGTTTAAGTATTTTTAATTTTATTTGAATTGCGTCGACTGGGTTTATTTTGGTATCGCCGAGGGAGCGGCCTTGCACCTCGGATCGACCCTAGCCTCGGACGCAATTCAATTCAGGAGCGCATGGGATGCTGGGTATCGATGATCCGTATGTCCTTATGGCCTATCTCGGCGCCATCTCGATGGCCGTGATCGGCATTATCTACGGGCTCGTGCGTCGCAACGCGGCGCGCGACGAGGTGACCCCCGAGGACCGCCTTTGGGCGCTTGACGAGAAGAAGGTGGACGATGACTTCTAGACGCTCATCGGCGTGGCTGGCGGCATTGGCCGCCGCGCTGTTCTCGGCAGGTATCTCGGCCGGCACTCAAGAAGCCGACGCGGTCTCGAGCTTCAAGCCGGGGGCGGATCTGCGTCTGCGCCAAGTCTTCATCGGCAATGTCGGCCTGAACGACCAAAGCCCGACCGCCGACCGGACCTTTCAGCGGTATCGCGGGCGCGTTTGGGGGATCTACGCACCGACCGACCATATCGTCGGAACCGCGCGACTCATGTGGGAAGGCCGTCACTACAACAAGCCCAAAGAGAATCAATGGCCGGTGCCGGGTTTCGAGACCTGGTACAGCGGCGGACTCTTCTTCGATCTGCTCGATGTCGCCTTCAACGACATCGCCGGCGCGCCCCTGTCGGTGAAGCTCGGTCGCCAGGAGATCATCCTCGGTAACGGCTGGCTGGTGCTCGAAGGCACGCCGCTCGACGGTTCCCGGACGATCTATTTCGATGCCGCCCGCGCGACCTATGAGGCCGCGTCGATCGGGACCACCTTCGATGTCATCTATCTGAACCAGGACGCGACGACCGATCGCTTCCCCAAACCGCTGAACGGCGTGATCGAGGATCAGATCGAGCAGTACGAGACCGGAGCCATCCTCTATGCACGCAACAAGAGTTTGCTCAAGGACACAGAGCTCGATGGCTATCTGATCTACAAAGACAGCGATCCGGATAACACGCCCGGCAACATTCGAGTCAACAACGGCGCGCCCTTTCCCTCGCCGGCCGACTCAGGCGTCGCCTACAGCGTCGGCATGCGTGCCGAGTCCAAGCCAACACCAAACTGGGCGTTGCGTGCCGAGGGTGCCTATCAGTGGGGCACGCGCAATAACGCCGATCTGGATGCCTACGGCTTCAACGCTCGCGCCACCTACGCTCTGGGCGATCCGCTCGCCAATCGCTTTCACCTGGGCTACGAATTTCTGACCGGAAACGAGCCGGACAGCAAAGGCACTCAGGCATTCGACCCGCTGTGGGGGCGCTGGCCACAGTGGAGCGAGCTGATGATCTACCAATGGCCGCTGGAGAGCCGCGTCGGTGAGGCGACCAATCTGAGTCGACTCAACCTGGGTTGGGCGATTCAGGCCCACCCCACGACCCTGGTCACGCTCGACTATCATGGTCTCTGGGCGGATGAAATGACCACACGCACCCCGTCCCAGTTGGTCAATCTCAGCGGCGAGAGCCGTTTCCGCGGACACCTGGCCGCTGGCTGGATCAAGACCAAGCTCAGCAAGCATGTTGCCGCACACCTTGTCGCGGAGTATTTCTGGCCGGGCGACTACTACGCCGAAAACCGGCGCGACAGCTCCTATTTCGTGCGTGCAGAGTTGAATCTGACCTGGTAAACGGGACCCAACCCGGGTGGAGCAGACGACACAGATGACCAAACACCATGATTGAACCTGAGCAGGTCATCGCGCAGACGAAGCAATGGATCGGCGATGTCGTCATCGGATGTCGCTTTTGCCCCTTTGCGGCAAAGGATTTCAAGCGTGGCCGCATTCATTACCAGGTCGCGGGCGCCACCGATCCGGAGGCTTGTCTGCGGGCCTTCCTGCTGGAATGCCAGCGACTCGACGTGCAGCCATCGATCGAGACCACGCTGCTGATCCTGCCCGATGCCTATCCCGAATTCGTCGACTATCTCGACTTAGTCGCCATGGCGGAAGGGCTCCTGGAAGCAGAAGACTATGAAGGCATCTATCAGGTCGCGGGCTTTCATCCCGAGTACCGCTTTGCCGATGCGGACGCCGAGGATCCGGCGAACTATACGAACCGCTCGATCTACCCGATGCTGCACCTGCTCCGCGAAGAGAGCATCGAGAAAGCGCTGGCGACATACCCGGACGCGGAGGGGATTCCGGAGAAAAACGTCGCCTTTGCGCGTCACAAAGGGCTGGCGTCCATGACGCTGCTTAGGGATGCCTGTTTCTCGCCGAGGTAAGCCATGTTTCGACTCATCCTGCTCCTGTGTCTGTGCGGCGTCGCCGCGCCGGCCTGGTCGCTGCGCTGCGGCAGCGACATCGTCTCGGTCGGAGACCCCAGTCTCCTCTTAAGGAAGCGCTGCGGCCCACCGACCCAGATCGACCATCAGGAGAGCCGGAGCCCGATTCGTCGCTACGACCCCTACACGCGGACCTATGTGCTCGACTACCAGAGCGAGCCCTACGACATCTGGACTTATAACTTTGGTCCGAATCGTCTCATCACCCGCATCACCATCAAGGCCGGCATCATCCGATCGATCACAACCGACGGCTATGGCTATTGAGCGGCGCATCTCAGCGGCGCATCGAGTCAGGAGACCTCAGAATCTCTTGGGATTGAAGGTGAGCTCGGCCAAGGCATGCTGCCCTTTGCGACTGGGATGAACACAATCCACGCTGCTTAAACCGCTTTTCGAGAACCGCCACCTGTAGGTGTTGTCGTCAAAATGGACATTGAAGCGGGCAGACAAGGCGCGTAGACCCTCGTTGTAATCCAGGTTGCGCGCGTCGGCCTGCATGCGTGGACGTCGGTGTCATGCCCGCTGATGCGCGGATTCTTTAACCTGATCCGCTCGTAGTGACTAGTGACTGTCCACGCCGTCGCGGGGCTGATAGCCTGCCGACCAACTGTGCCGCGGCTGACCGAATGTGAATCCCCCCGCCGTATCGTTTGCCAAGGTTGCACGGGTGATGCTGTCACCGAGCGCGGCGAGCGAGTTGGGCCAGTCGACGGCTTGCGCACAAACGTTGATCAGCGTTACACATGCCCCGACCAAGAGGATGACCCCGGCAGCGATCTGTCTGGACATGGCTTGATTTCTCCTTGCTCTGAGCGAGCTGCCTGGGTTGCCAGTAGAAGATCGAAGCTCGCCACAGCAGGAGGGGAGCCGCAGTGAGCCAAAAAGATCTTCGATGCACGAGGTGAGCAGAGTCGATGGGGCTGCCGCGAGCCACAACGGGGAACGGACTCGGCTTGCTGCACGGCAGCATAGATGCCGATAATGGCCGATTAGTGAGGATCTGACAGAGAGTAAGTCGACCATGACGAGCGCAGAACGACACTTATTGAGCGGCGACGACGCGGTGGCCCTGGCCGCCCTGCATGCGGGGGTGCGGCTCGGCACCGGTTACCCGGGAACCCCGTCGACCGAGATCCTGGAGACCTTCGACCACCTCGGCGGGCAGGCGCAGTGGTCGCCGAACGAGAAAGTCGCCCTGGAGGTCGCGCTCGGCGCCGCGTTTGCCGGGGCCCGCGCACTGGTCACCATGAAGCATGTCGGCCTGAACGTGGCCGCTGACCCGCTCTTCACCGCCGCTTACACCGACGTCGAGGGCGGACTGGTCGTCGTCTCGGCCGACGATCCCGGCATGGCCTCCAGCCAGAACGAGCAGGACAACCGACATTACTCACGCGCCGCCGCCATCCCGACGCTTGAGCCCTTCGACTCCCAGCAAGCGTATGACTTCACGTTGCTGGCGTTCGAGATCTCCGAGCGCTGGAAGATCCCGGTTCTGCTGCGTCTTACCACGCGGGTCTGTCACGCCAAGACCATCGTGACACCGCATGGACCGGTCTCGGGCGTGGCCGAGCCCCGCTTCGAGCGCAGGATCCCGGCGCGCGTCATGATCCCGGCCTACGCCAAGCCGGCGCATCATCGGCTGCGCACCAAGCTCGCCGAGATCGCCGCCTGGAATGAGGCCGAGGGTCCGATCCGTCTGGACGCCGGCGACCCGGCGCTCGGCATCATCACGACCGGCGTGAGCGCCGTGCACGCGCGCGAGGCCGCCCCCACGGCAAGCCATCTCAGCGTCGGCATGACCTATCCGCTGCCGATCGAACG
>JBGSKP010000411.1:0-4740 GCA_041741175.1 Thiocapsa sp.
CATCCAATCGGCGTTCATCACACTCTCCCGAGATTGAATGTACGAAGGTCCGCAGTAATTCGACCATACAATCTAGTCAATGTTCCTCACGTGTATTAGGGAGATCTTCACTTATTCCAATTAGATGAAATCACTATAACAAATAAAACTCGCGACTTGTCCGCGGTTTGTCACCTGCAAAGGCATTGACAACGAAAAGCATTACTCCAATAAACCCGAAAAGCGCAATAGCCTCCCATAGATCAAGGACAACGAATGAACCGGCCAATGTAGCCGATATCCCTATAGAAGAAAAGTAAGCAAGACAGAATAGTGCGTAGCGCATGGCATCAGACAACGAAATGACTCGCGGAAAACTGAACGCTACAGGCAGTCCGTTCTATTTGCCCGCTGGTGTTGGCGCTTACTTTGCATCAAATGGAATTCTCTCAAAATCCGTGCTAACTTTGCCGAACTGTCCAACCGTCTCCCGCCTTTAGGGCGGTTTCGCCATTCTTTTTTCGCCTTGATCCTTCACTATACGCTGGGCGGCTCAGAAATAAATGCGGCCGAGTCCTGATGCAACCCAGAAGTTCGCCCTCACAACGCCGGCTAGAGGTAACCAACCAAAAGCGGGCCGGGTGCTTTGCTCATGAGTAACCAACCCCCGGCTCTGTTAAGGCAAGGTTACTGATTGAATCTTCGCTGAAACTCCAGAAAGCCCGGCGGAAATATACTATAAAGCGTATCCCGTGCTTCGGACTCGAACTCCTGAAGCGATTTCAATGTGTCACGCAATAAATCGTCCGAAACCCGAGAGTATGGAATAACGCGTACTGCAGAAAAATCAGAAATTCGATCAAGTGAGCGGCGGTTTCCGTAAAGGTCTACCCACGGCTCAGCTATCCAGACATGGAATCGACCCCATTTATCGACTCCACTAACGACTCCTTGTGTCCCGATCTTCACGCGCACTTCATCACGAAAATTTGAGGACTTGGCCGATTTCTCTCACTCTACCCAGGTGCCCGGCCCGACGGCAGAACCATTAGCTTTCCGCACTCCGTCGCGTTTGCCCAAAAAATACGCACCAATCGTCACGGCGATCATTATCATTTCCAAGATCATGACTCTTAAACCTGAGCGGTTTACCTATTTACAGACTATGGTGATCACACCCCATAGAATTTGGACCCGTCGTGCTATACAGGACCTGCTCTCGACAGACCGCGCCGACGTAGTTGGATGCGCGGAAGCTTGGCCAAGAAATAGCATAGCTGATGTGCCCCCCATTGAGCCAACCAGTCAAACTTTGCTCACCCTCGCCCCGACTACACCGCTCGGAACAGTGACGCAACGATCCGTGACGTGACACCTTACTTGCGCCGCTGTTATCGATTCCATCAGCCAACGATACTCCTCCAGGAAGTTCGCAACCACAGACCTAGCCGGCGCGATGGGCACTGAGGAATGCAGAGTTCGCGGGTTTCGCGTTTGGTTGGTGGCTGGCGGCATCGTCACGGCCAGGCGTCTCCCCCTTCGTCGGGTTGATCGCTCGGGGCGACGTTGTTCGACTCGTGAGTACAGATGGACCGGCGAGCAGGTTTTCCGCACCATCACCCAGGGCCGCGACGTCCGACGCGTTGCCAAAGAGGAGGAAAAGTTGGCACCAACGCGGACCTTGGCGATGGACTGGCTCAGTCGGGCATGGTGACTGTCCAATATGTACTAACCGCGCCGCTGTTCGATGTCGCGAAATGTAGCCTCCGATCCGCCGCTTTTGTATGTTTTTACAGGTTCCCGGCCCAAGCGTAACTTTTGGTAGTTTTCAGCCCCGAGCAAACCCCCTGCAATCCTTGGATCGGCGCCCGCCGACCTTAACGAATAACAACTTTTCCGCACCCGCCCGAACCGCCGCGTCGCCCGTCACGTCACCCGCGCCCTACCCGCTCTAGCGCCCAGCCGAAACCCGGCTCTCCACAGCTAACTGGTTGCCATTTTGGAACGCTATCCGGGGTGGACGATATGCCGCGTTTTTAGGCCGCATAGAGACGTCGTCGGGGCATTGTTGACCAGGGATCTTCTGGTCTGTCTGGCGTCTTGTAGGGCTTCTGTGAGGTGCCTAGCGATCCCGAAAGGATGCAGGGTCGAGCGGACGCAGATGATCGTTTGAGTTCGCGGGTGATCCGGCATCGTAGGGACGGCGAAACGGTAACCAAACGGCAACCAGCAAGCCTGAAATTGAAAACGGCTTAGGCGCATAACACCTAAGCCGTTGTTTTATTGGAGCTGGCGGACGGATTCGAACCGACGACCTGCTGATTACAAATCAGCTGCTCTACCAACTGAGCTACGCCAGCGAAGAGGGATCTGCAACGGTCTCGTCTGGCCGTGCAGGCAGGCATTCTACAGCCAACCGCTATGGCCACTCAATGCGGACACCGGGACCCGGGTCGGACCAGGCGCGCAGATGGGTCAGGCCGGGGCAGCCTGGAGTCGATGCACTCGGCAAACCGAGCGTTGTGAGATCCGGCAGCCTGTTTCACCGGATCCTCAGGTGTTTACTCGGAGCTCATCAGGCCCTAGGCTCACTGCATTCGAGCCTGACCAACACCCCAATGCCCAAACCATGAGCTTGATTCAACCCGACCGGATCGATTTCAATGACCCCGAACTGACCTCGACACGGGCAGAGCTTGTACGGGAGCTGCGCGCCTTCCTGCCGCCCGACGCGGTGCTTGAGCAGCAGGAAGAAGTGCAGCCCTATGAATGCGACGGGCTTTCAGCCTACCGGCAATTGCCTTTGCTGGTGGTGTTGCCGCGCACGATCGAGGAGGTGCAGCGGGTGATGCGCTTGTGTCACGCGAGGAAGGTTCCGGTGGTTGCGCGCGGGGCGGGCACGGGTCTTTCCGGCGGTGCCTTGCCGCGGGGCGACGGCGTGCTGTTGAGCCTGGCGCGCTTCACTCGGATCCTTGATCTGGACCCGGTTGCACGCACGGCGCGGGTGGAGCCCGGGGTGCGCAACCTGGCGATCAGCGAAGCCGCCGCGCCGCATGGGCTCTACTATGCGCCGGATCCGTCGAGCCAGATCGCCTGCACCATTGGGGGCAATGTTGCGGAGAACTCGGGCGGCGTGCATTGCCTCAAATACGGGCTGACGGTCCACAACGTGCTCGCGGTCAAGCTGGTGACGGTGGAGGGCGAGCTGATCGAGCTGGGATCGCGCGCCATGGATTCGGCCGGTTATGACCTGCTGGCGCTCTTTATCGGCTCGGAGGGCATGCTCGGGATCACGGTGGAGGTGACGGTCAAGCTTCTGCCGGTTCCGGAGCGTGCCCAGGCCATTCTCGCGGCCTATGACGATGTGGAGAAGGCCGGTCAGGCGGTCGGCGATATCATCGCTGCCGGCATCATCCCCGCAGGATTGGAGATGATGGACGGCCCGGCGATCCAGGCGGCGGAGGACTTCGTGCACGCCGGTTATCCGACCGATGCCGCCGCCATCCTCATCTGCGAAATCGACGGGACCAGGCAGGAGGTCTCCGAGGAGGTCATGCGCGTGCGTGATCTGCTTTTGGCCAGCGGCGCGACCGAGGTACGGACCTCGCGCGACGATGCCGAGCGGCTGATGTTCTGGAAGGGGCGCAAGGCTGCCTTCCCGGCCGTCGGGCGCATCTCGCCGGATTACTACTGCATGGACGGCACCATCCCGCGGCGGGCGCTGCCCGAAGTGCTGCGGCGCACGGCGAAAATGTCGCAGGAGTATGGCTTGCGGGTCGCCAATGTGTTTCATGCCGGCGACGGCAATATGCATCCGCTCATCCTGTTCGATGCCAATAAGCCGGGCGAGCTGGAGCGGACCGAGGAGCTGGGCGGGCGCATCCTAGAGCTGTGCGTGGAGGTCGGCGGCACCATTACGGGCGAGCACGGGGTGGGGATCGAGAAGATCAATCAGATGTGCGTGCAGTTCAGCCCGGAGGAGCTGCGTCAGTTTCATGACGTGAAAGCGGCCTTCGATCCAAATGGGCTACTCAATCCGGGCAAGGGCGTGCCGACGCCGCGTCGCTGCTCGGAATATCGGCAGCTACCGGATCACACGCATCGGCACCCGCACTGATGGCGCCACCTGATCGTCTCATCAGCCCGGACTCCAACAGCGACGAGCTGGCGCTCGATCGTGCCATCCGCCCGCGCAAGCTGGAGGATTATGTCGGGCAGCCAGCGGTGCGCGAGCAGATGGAGATCTTCATCGGGGCGGCGCGCGGGCGGCGCGAGGCGTTGGATCATGTGCTCATCTTCGGCCCGCCGGGGCTGGGCAAGACCACGCTGGCACACATCATTGCGCACGAGATGCAGGTGAATCTGCGCCAAACCTCCGGGCCGGTGCTGGAGAAGCCGGGCGACCTCGCCGCCATCCTGACCAATCTGGACGCCGGGGACGTGCTTTTCGTCGACGAGATCCATCGCCTGAGCCCGGTGGTTGAGGAGGTGCTCTATCCGGCGATGGAGGACTATCAGCTCGACATTATGATCGGAGACGGCCCGGCGGCGCGCTCGATCAAGCTGGATCTGCCGTTCTTTACGCTGGTTGGCGCCACCACGCGGGCCGGGCTGCTGACCTCGCCCCTACGCGACCGTTTCGGGATCGTGCAGCGTCTGGAGTTCTACAGTGCGGAGGATCTGGCCTGGATCGTTCGGCGCTCGGCGCGGATCCTCGGCATCGAGACCGAAGCCGAGGGCGCGGCGGAGATCGCCCGGCGC